>DAOVJL010000018.1 GCA_030673275.1 Sulfurimonas sp. | reverse complement strand
TGGTGCGCTATTAATCTTAGTTATTGACATGTTTAAAAGCGGACAAGATAAATCCCTATATGTAATGCTAAGTCTTCTTATACTAGGAATTGATTTCATCTTTTTAGTAGAATCAGCAGGTATATTTGAGAAAAATGGCACTATCATGGGTGTTTTTGATGTAATGCTCATTGATGGTTTGGCTATTTTGTCTCAGTTTATTATTGTTGCTGCTTCTATGCTGTTTATTCCATTAGCACTCTCTCAAAAGAAATTCCACGAATTCTCTTATCCTGAGTTTTTTGCACTGTTCTTGTTTATGATTGCAGGCTTCCAATTTATGGTTGCAACAGATAATCTAATTCTTATTTTTGTAGGACTTGAAACTGCATCTCTTGCACTATACACACTTATTGCAATGCATAACCGTGACAAATCATTTGAGGCTGCGGTTAAATATTTTACAATGGGTGCTTTAGCTGCCGGTTTTTACAGTTTTGGTGCGATGGTATTTTATGCACTTACCGGCTCTATTGAGATTAATCAAATAGCTGCTGTACTTACTGCAAACGGTTATGCTGATATAGGTTTTGTTCTTGTTGGTGTTGTGTTTATGTTAGCTTCATTTGGATTTAAACTATCTATGGTTCCGTTTCATACATGGACACCGGATGTTTATGAGGGCTCTTCAGCAGCACTTGCCGGTTACATGTCAATTGTTCCTAAAATAGCTGCATTTGTTGTTGCTATGAGACTATTTGAGTTCCTAATCCATAGTGATATAGTTTGGTTAGAGGTAGTTTTATACATAATTGTAGTTGTCACCATGACTATGGCAAATATCTGGGCATTAGTTCAAACAGATGTTAAGAGAATGCTTGCATACAGTTCTATTTCACATGCCGGCTTTGTTATGGCAGCAATACTAATAGGTACTACACAATCAAACAGTGCTCTGTTTTTATATTGGATTCTATTTAGTTTTACTAACTTAGGTTCATTCTCTATGCTTTGGATAAGTCGCCAGAAAAATCTTCCTGTAGGACAGAGTTCAGACCATAGTTATGATAAATTTGCAGGACTTGTAAAAACATCACCGGTTGCTGCAACTATCATGGCTCTGTTTATGTTAAGTTTAGCCGGTCTTCCTCCTTTTGCTCTATTTTGGGGTAAAATGTATATGATTAGTTCAGCTATAACAGGCGGATACACTGTTTTAGCTCTTATAATGGCTCTAAACTCTGCGATAGCAGGATACTACTATTTAAAACTGATAGTATATATGTTTATGAAAGATCCAACTATTGCTCATGGAGAAAACGTTAGTATTATTAATGCGACACTTTCTTTAAAAACAATTATTGGTGTTGCAGCAGTAGGAACTATATTTGCTTTTTTAGCATTAAATCCACTTTTAGAGTTTGTTACAACATTCGTATATAACAGCGGGTATTGATTATTAAGCACAGATAAGGAACTAAGTCCCTTATCTTAGCTTTATAATCTTGGTAAATGAAATGAAATAGAAAAGGGAGAGAATTTGTTAAAGACGATATTCTTAACTTTTATTTTAATTAATTTATCTACTTCACTTCTGTTTGCCCTTGAGATATCACTCCAAGGTGCAAAAGAAAAACATCAACCTTATTCAATACTTCATTTAAAAGCAAAAGATAAATTTTTATGTCAAGAGATAAAAAATGATTATGATGTAACAGTTGAAATAGTTTGTGCTTTTTCAAAGTCTCCATCCAAAGAGTTTAAAAACACACAAAATAGTTTTTTTGAGATAAATACAGAGATAAAGAAAAAAACCTTTTTCCTTATTATAAAGCCATTTGAAAAAATGAAACTATATCCAATGATATTTGATTTGACAAAAGAGGAGACGGTTTTTACTCCAAATGTTGAACTCTCCAGTCGATGGATGATTATTGGTTATAAAGATGAAATACCATATATTAAATCTCATCCTAACTCAGATGTATCTATAAATTTTCCCTTCACATTAAGTCAAGATAAATTCCCATATGTCGGCAGTCTAGATATTAAAGGAAATCCAGTACATGTGAAAAGAGTAGGGGATGTAACAGAGTATATAAAAATCAAAAAACTTTATGAAGATAAAAAGTATGATTTTTGTTTAGAATTAATTAATGAGGTAATACGAGCATATCCAAATTCACTCTTTAAAGCAGAATTACTGTTTTATAAAATTAGAGTCCATTCAAAATTAAAGGAAAGTGAAAAGGTTGTAGAAGTAGCAAATGCTTACTTAAGAGATTACTCCTCTGATGAGAATGTAGCAGAAGTGTTATCATTGATTGCTAAGGCATACTATAAAACCGGACTTAATACAGATGCTGATTACTTTTTTGATCGCCTATTTAGTGAACATGCCGATTCTCTTTATGCCTACTGGGGGTATATTTACAAGGGTGAGATGTTAGAATCAGATGGTAGTTCATCCAAGGCTAGAGCAATATATCAAAAAGTAGTTAATACAACCAAGGATATAGATATAGCAATAGAGGCCGCATACAGGTTAGCAAAAAATCATATGTTAAATTCAAATATTAAAGAAGCAGCTAAATATACGAAAAAGATAGTAAATGCAAAGCCCCAATATTTTTTAGAAAAGATGTATAAATCAATGGACTTGATGTATGGTTTTGTAGATAATGAAGATTATATATCAGGAGCCTCTATAGCAAAAGCTATATTTGACAATATAAATTCAAACTACGATGAATATGAAGAGCTCTCAAGAGATATAGGTATATGGTTAAGTAAATCTAAAAATAAAAAAGAAGCTCTGGTAGCTCTTAATATCTATTTACAAAAGTTTGAAGATGGTAGATTTGCAGAAGAGGTTCAGGTTGCAAAAGATTCTCTATTTTTTGATGTTAGTGATGCAAACTTTACAACAAAACTTAGTAACTTTAATGCTTTAATGAAAGAGTATAGCGGAGACAGTATAGGGGATAAGGCTATATACGAAAAAGCAAAACTATTAGTCGGAAATAGAAATTTCAGAGATGCTATTGATATGGAAGATCAACTTCTTAACTTAGATCCAGAAGAATACAAAGATATACCTCTGTTGATAAATGATGCTGCTATAGGAACAATGCAACAAGCATTAGGCGAGAAAGAGTGCAGCAGTGTATTAGTTATCTCATCTAAATATAAAATAGATCTTTCAAGTGAGTGGGATGATGGAGTTTATGAGTGTGCTATGAAGGGTGCCGATTTTGCACTTGCTAAAAAAATGGCGGAAAGAAACTTTAAATCTAAAGATTTAGACCAGAGAAAGAAGTGGCTCTATAGATATATAAAAGTTGACTTTGCTACTGGAAACTATAGTGATGTTATTGAAGCTTCAAAAGAGTTGATAACTTTAATAGAGAAGGATGATAATTCACCATATAGAGATATTTTTAGATATCGCTTTGACACTTATCAGAGATTGGAAAATAGTAATAAGATGGTAGAAGCTATTATTGATATTGAAAATGAATACAAACAAGATTATGTAGACATTGATAGATATGTAGCTGTAATGACTGTTGGAAGTGAAAAAAAAGACAGCAATTTAGTTATAAATTATGGTGAAAAAGTTTTAAAGATACAGAATTTATCTGATTCATATCCTCAGAGCCCTTTTATAGAGTTTACACTCTATCAAGCTTATTTAGATAAAGATGATAATAATGACGCAATGGATGTTATAAAATCATTGGACAGTGTAGAACTTAGTAATAAAGATAGAGCAAGACAAAAATATCTCTTAGGCAGCATACTTGAGAAGTTATGGAGAGATGATGAAGCACAAGAGGCTTACAATCAAGCTATTGATGCTGATAAAGATTCTGCATGGGCAGAACTGGCACGAGGTGCAAAAAAAATCTAGTTAAAATTAAATAAAACTTAAAATAAATAACTAATTTATAAAGAATAAGAGGGTTAAAAGCTAAATCGGATAAAATTTGTCTGATTTAAAAATACTAGAGCGTAAGGCGCTCTTACCAAAGGAAACAAAATGAAAAAAATCATTTTACTAATCGCATTAACATTAGGTGCTCTTCAAGCAGACAACATTGTATCTTATGATACTCCAGAAACAAAAGCTCCAACAGATAAGCCTAATCATCCTAATGATGATATTCACTTCGTTAGATAAGTTTAAGTAACTTTTCTCCTTCTTCTACCTCTTCTGAGGTAGAATACAAACACCAAAAACTTCAATAATAAAACACTAAATCAACTCTCAAACAGACAAAAACTCATAATATAAATATAAAGTAATAACTCTTATGGCATAATAAATTGCATGCTAATCTATAAATTTTAGGTTAAAGAGGTGTTTAAATGGCGAGAGTAGTTATATTTAGCGGTGCTGGGATTAGTGCAGAGTCAGGAATAAGTACATTTAGAGATAGTGGCGGACTCTGGGATGAGTATGATGTCAGTATTATATGTAACTATGATTCTATGCAAAAGAATGAAGCATTGACAATTGAGTTTTATGATAAACGAAGAGCAGATTTAGAAGATAAAGAACCGAACTATGCTCATGATGTTATAGCTGACTTAAAAGAAAAATACCCAGATGACATAGCAGTTATAACTCAAAATGTGGATAATCTTTTTGAAAAAGCCGGATTAAAACATGAAGATGTAATTCACTTACATGGATTTATGACAGAACTCAGATGTCAAAACCGAGAGTGCGAAGAGATATTTGAAATTGGCTATAAAAGTCAATATGATGCCTATAATGGAAGTTGTCCTACATGTGGTTTTACTCTTAGACCGAATATTGTATTTTTTGGTGAAGCTGCTCCAAAGTATGAGGAGCTAAGTAGACATATACAAGATTGTGAACTCTTTGTTGTAATTGGGACCAGTGGAAATATTGTTGGCGTGAATACTATCGCTCAATATGTAGATAGATCTGTTTTAAACAACTACGAGCCAAGTGCGGCTATAGAGGATGCACTCTTCTCAAAGGTGCTTTACAAAAAAGCTACAGATGCAGTTGAAGAGATAGCTGGGGAAGTAGAGGTTTTCCTTGATTAGATATATATACTTCTTATAAAATAACTTTAAACAAAAGTAGACTAAAAGCCATAACTCCCATGCCCAGCCCAATACCTAAAATAGTCGTATGCTCATTACCATATATGCGTGCAGCAGGCAACAACTCATCAAAACTGATATAAACCATTATTCCCGCGACCATACTAAATATTATTCCAAGTGTAAGTTCACCCATCAATGGTAATAAAAGAAAGAAACCGACTAATGCACCAATAGGTTCGGCAATACCACTTCCCAAAGCATAATAAAATGCCTTTTTCTTATTTCCTGTAGCATGATAAATAGGTAGTGAAATAGCCATACCTTCTGGAATATTATGAATAGCAATCGCAAGTGCGATAGGTATACCAAGAGACAAATCATCAAGAGACGTAATAAAAGTTGCAAATCCTTCAGGAAAATTATGTATAGTAATGGCTATAGCAGTAAAAATTCCTGTGCGTTTAAGTGCTTGTTTGTTTGGTGAGAAATCTTCTGTATTTTTTTGAAGTTCGTTAAACTCTTTTTGCGGTTTTAGTTCGTGTGGATTAACATCTTTTGGAATAATCTGGTCTATTATGAATGTTAGGATAAAGCCTCCAAAAAAGGCAACTAGAGTCAATCCTTCACCAATTAGGTTTCCATATAGAAGAGAAAAACTCTGTTGAGCCTTGACCAGTATCTCAACAAAAGAGATATAAACCATAACACCAGCTGAAAAACCAAGTCCGATAGAGAGGAAGGTATAGTTGTTGGTACGGGAAAAAAATGCAAGAGTCGCCCCGATTCCCGTCGAGAGACCTGCAAAAATAGTGAGTAGTAAAGCAGTCCAGAAAGCTTCCGATGTTATATTTTCCATCTCTTTTTTCCCTTAATTTATTCCTATTGTCAAAGTAGATAAGATAATACCTTCAAGCTCTTCTAGAGGTGCGCTTGTTACATCTTTAAATTGAGTACGATTAAAGGTCTGCTGTCTTTTTGCAAGTTGCGCTGTATGCGTTGATATGTTTTCAAGCATCTCCTCTTTACTCACTTTTCCATCAAGATACTCTAAAACCTCTACGATACCAATAGAATTCATAGAGTGGGGGAGACGGGTGTATTTTTTCTCTAAGCCACAAACTTCATCAATAATCCCTGACTCTAGCATTTTAGCAGTTCTTTTTGAGATTCTGTCTCTAAGAATATCTCTATCAACGTCTATATTGTAAATATCTAGGTTTTCAATAATCGGCTCTGGAGGGTTTTGTTTAAACCACTCACTTGGAGTTAAATTAGAAGCTTCATAAATAAGTAAAGCTTTTTCTATTCTATAGCTATCGTTCACAGATATATTTTTCATATAATCACTGTCTTTAGAATTTAAATATTCATAACATTTTTCTAAATTTTTTAGTTTATTCTTTACTTTTTTTACTACATCTTCATTGATTTTAGGAAGAGTAGACAGTCCATCGACGAGTGATTTTAGATAAAAAGATGTTCCACCAACAATCACGAGGTTTTTTTTCTCTTTTTTACAAGTGCACACGACATTTTTATAAAGGTCAATAAAAATATCAACACTAAAGTAATCATCCGGATTTAAAACATCTATTCCAAAATGTTTAACACAACTCAGTTCATCTGATGAAGGTTTTGCAGATATAATATTTATCTCTTTATAAATACTAAGTGAATCTATTGACAGTATATAAGCATCAATCTCTTTTGCGATTTTTATGGCCAAATCACTTTTTCCTGATGCTGTTGGACCAATGATAGCGAGCTGTTTTATATCTGAATTCATTGTGAAATTATATCATTTTAAATCAACTTTAGATAAAATAGCTTTTAATTATACAAAAGGTCACATTTGCAGCGATATATCAAGAAATTAAAAGATTTTAATGAACTCGTAATGTTTGAGCATTCTATTTTTTCACTTCCGTTTATTTTTATAGCTATGATAGTTGCAGCAGATGGCTGGTTTGGCTTTACATTACTTATTTTAGGTGTTTTCGCTGCAATAAGCGCTAGAAATTTTGCAATGGGTCTAAATAGATTTGCAGATAGAGACATAGATGCACAAAATCCTAGAACCTCTTCAAGACCAAATGTTGATGGAAGATTAGATGCAACTAGCATTATGATTTTTACTCTTGTTAATGCTTTTGTCTTTGTAGCGGTTGCATATATGATAAACTCATTAGCTTTTTATCTAAGTTTCCCAATCTTAGCTGTTCTTGGCAGTTACTCATACTTTAAACGCTTCTCATCATTAGCACATGTAGTACTTGGAATATCTCTGGGTCTTGCGCCAATAGCAGGTGTTGTCGCAGTACTTGCCGAGATAACGCCATGGTCAGTAATGCTGAGCTTAGGTGTTATATTTTGGGTGGCAGGTTTTGACCTGCTTTACTCTTTGCAAGATATAGAGTTCGATATAGAAAAAGGGCTTCACTCTATTCCATCAAAGTATGGTTCAGACGCAACTCTTTTTTTATCAGCACTTTTTCACATGTTAACTGTAGTTTTTTGGGCTCTTTTTGTTTGGATGGCAGGACTTGGCTTATTTGCTTTTTTTGCCGTAATTTTAAGTGCTTTTATGCTTAGTTATGAGCACTATTTAGTTAGAAAAGATTTTACTAAAATTGACCGTGCTTTTTTTACTGTTAACGGTTATCTCGGTATAGCATTTTTTATTTTAATAGTTTTAGATAAGGTTGCCACATGAGTGTTCGATTAGTTAAAGCACCAATTAGTTTAGTTTTTGGTGAAGCCAGTGTAGATGAAGATGCATATCTGAGAGAGTTTCAACAGCTTGATGAGAGTGATGAGAATCCTATAAACCAGTGGCTTAAACAGGCAAAAGCAAAAGGTGATACCTCAGATACAGATCCAGTACTGCTTAACCTTATGATTGAGTTACATAGAAAGATAGATGGACTTGAGAGATTTATAAAAAATGAAGAGCCAAAAAGATTATCTTTAACAGATAAGGTTGAAATAGAGTCTATTGGGTTTGAGCATTTTAAAATTTCAAATGAACTTTTAAAAGAGGGATCTCTCTATTATGGAAGAGTTGAGATGCCTGTTCATCCAAAAAGAGATGTAGCAGTCTTTTTTACGGCAGTTGATAAATCATTGGCAAAAATAACTAAAATACATGAGCGTGACGAGAAGGAATGGGGAGCTTATCTTACAGCTAGAGAAAGAGTTCTTATCCGTGAAGCAAGAGAGAGTAAAAAATGAATTTAGAGTTTATAAGCGTAGAGTATCTTGTAGTAGCAATGGCAGCTATGATTTTGTATCTTATCTATTATGTTTTTACAAAAGATTCAGAGTATAACAAAAATATCCGTTCAGTGGCATCTGCAACAGAAGAGTTAAATAGAGAGATATTTTATCTAAAGAAAAAGCTGAGTGATACTCAAAAAAATATAACAAACAGTACAAATCGTATGAGTGATGATGATATTTATCAAGAGGTTGAGCGAACGGTTTATGATATGGTAAAACCTATCTCTCTTGGTTTAAAAAGATTAGAAGAGAGTGTCCAAAGTATTGATGAGCATATAGATTCTAGAATTTCATCTTTAGAGAATGGTGTTAAACAAATATCTATTCCAAGTTCTGTTCATGGCAATGATGATGAAAAAATTATTTCACTGTTTAAGCAGGGAATTACCTTAGAAACTATCTCTAAAGAGCTGCATATATCAAAAGCTGAAGTTGAGTTTGTTCTCAAAATAAATAAAATAAAGTAACACTTTGAGTGCAGATAGAAAACTTTTTACACTTGTTTCAATACTTATTGGAATCAGTATTGTTTTGACTTACTCTTTATCTGCATATACAACTCTGCTTTTTAGCGTAAGTGAGTTTCACTTTGCCATAAGGCAAGCTGCTTTTGGATTTTTAAGTATTCTTATTATTTGGCTTTTAGCTCAAGGAGACCCGGATAAATTACTGACTCCAATAGGTTTTACGCTATTTATCGGTTCAGCAATTTTGATGATAGCCATGCCATTTTTGCCAGAGTTTTTAGTATCTGCTGTCGGCGGAGCAAAAAGATGGATAAAATTATTTGGATTCTCGTTAGCACCGGTTGAATTTTTTAAAGTTGGTTTTGTATATTTTTTAGCTTGGAGTTTTTCTAGAAAACTTGGACATCATGATGGTATGGGAGTAAAGCAAGAGTATATTCGTTTTGCACCGTACGGGGTTGTTTTTTTAGGGGCTATGTTTGTTATAGCTTTTGTTCAAAATGACTTAGGACAGGTTGTCGTTCTTGGATTAACACTTCTTTTTATGCTTATGTTTGCAGGAAGCAGTTTTAGATTTTTCTTGACTCTTTTGGTTGGATCACTACTATTTTTTATATTTTTTATATTTACTGCGGAGCATAGAATAATTCGTATAAAATCTTGGTGGGCACTGGCACAAAACAGTGTTTTAGAAATTTTGCCAGAATCTATAGCCGAGCAGCTAAGAGTTCCGACGGTAGTAGAACCATATCAGATAGGACTCTCTTTAAATGCTATTCATAACGGTGGTTTGTTTGGAACAGGCATAGCAAACGGTACATTTAAGTTAGGCTTTTTAAGTGAAGTTCATACTGATTTTGTCTTAGCAGGTTTAGCCGAAGAGTTTGGATTTATTGGTGTTTTATTTGTTGTTTTTATATTTTTATGGATGCTTCAAAGGATTTTTAAAATTGCAAACCGAGCAGAAGATTCATCAATTTATCTATTTAGTATAGGGGTAGGGCTTCTGCTTGCATTTGCATTTTTGGTGAATGCGTATGGTATTAGCGGTATTACACCTATTAAAGGTATATCAGTTCCCTTTTTAAGTTATGGCGGTTCATCCATGATAGCAGCTTCCATTGGAATTGGCATGGTTTTGATGGCATCTAAAAAAGCAAAGATGGATTGACATGTATAATTGGATAAGTAGATGAAATTATGTATAACCGGCGGTGGAACAGGTGGTCATTTAATGATTGCGTCAGCTTTAGCCCAAGCTGTAGTCAATGATGGACATGAAGTAATTTTTATAGGTTCAACAAGTGGACAAGACAGAAAATATTTTGGAGAGCATAGTGCTTTTTCACATGTATATTTTTTGGATACTACCGGTGTAGTAAATCAAAAAGGCTTTGGCAAACTAAAAGCACTTTATAAAGTTTTTAAAGCATTTTTTATCTCAAGAGCTCTGTTAAAAAAACATAAGATAAAGGCAACATACAGTGTTGGCGGTTTCTCTGCTGCTCCCGCATCTTTTGCGAGTTTGAGTAAGTTTATCCCTCTTTTTATACATGAGCAAAATGCTGTAGAGGGACGATTAAACTCGCTTTTAAAGCCATATTCTAAAAGATTTATCAGTGCATATGACAAGAGTTCACCTATACAGGGTTATCCTGTAAAAGATGAGTTCTTTGAGAAT
>DAOVJL010000190.1 GCA_030673275.1 Sulfurimonas sp. | reverse complement strand
GTCATAAGTGATTGCACCGCTCATAGCATCTTGATAATCAATCACACCGATTTCATTTTGGGGAGTAATCATAATGTTTCTAGAGTGAAAATCTCTGTGGACAAAAACGTCTTGAGGTTGTTCAAGCACTACATCAGATATAGCATCCAGAGTTCTCTCTATTAACTCTTTTTCAGACTCACTCAGAGTGATATTTAGTTTCTTTTCCAAATACCAATCTTTCATTAAATCCATCTCTACATGTAAAAAAGCTTTGTCATAGAGTGGAAGCTCTGAAGTATCTGCTTTTTGCATAGTTAAAATGGTATTAATTGCTTTTGAGTAGAGAGTTTTGAAGTTCTCATCATTTAAAACATTTAAGTAGTGCGTGTTTCCAAAATCTTTGATAATTAAAAAACCGTCTTCGAGGTTTTTCTCTAAAATCTGAGGTGCATTTACATCTACATGTAGAAGTTTTTTTGTTACATCTAAAAACGGTGCCAGTGATTCTTTTTCTAAAGAGGAGTCCATTAAAAGAACGGTTTTGTTGTCATCTGTAAGTCTGTAGTACTTTCTAAAACTGGCATCAGCAGAAGCGATTTCTATTGAGTGGTTTTTATAAGGCGTGGTTGCCAGCCACCCTTTGATTTTATTCATATATACAACCCAAAATAGAATCCTCTTTCGCACCTGTTACAGATGAAAGCCCCACTTTTTCTTTGTGAACTCGTTTATAAGCCAGCCATGCAAAAGCCATAGCCTCCATAAACTCACTGCTTACCCCGCACTCATCACTTGAGACTACCTCAACACCATTTATCTCTGCTTTTAGTCGTCTCATCAATTGTGTGTTTTTTACCCCGCCACCACAAATTATTAACATGTCAGCTGAGGTCTTTTTGACTTCATTGGTTATACTCTGTGTAGTCAACTCCAAAAGTGTTGCCTGAATATCTTCATCATTTACAGATATAAAATTTTCTAGTTGTTTTTCAAGCCACTTCTTATTGAAATATTCACGACCTGTACTTTTTGGAGCCTCTTGTGAAAAGTATGGATCGCAGAGCAATGATTTTAGAAGTTTGGGATGGATAGTTCCTGAACTTGCCCACTCTCCATGTTTATCATAAGGTAAATTTTTTTTAGTAGAGATCCAGATGTCCATTAGAACATTACCGCATCCCGTATCATAGCCAATCAGCTTTTCACCCAAGATAGTCAAGTTTGCCATTCCGCCAATATTTACTACAGTTACATTACCATCTAGTCTATTAAATATAAACTTATGAAAAGCAGGAGCAAAAGGTGCACCTTGACCCCCAAGAGCTATATCTTTTTGTCTAAAATCACTAACAACACTAACACCTGTTTGTGCTGTTATAACGTTAGCATTACCCAGTTGCATAGAAAAAGGAGACTTGCTGTTTGGCTCATGCCAAAGTGTTTGACCGTGCAAACCAATTGCTTTGATATCTTTTTTATGTATCTTTTTTGTTAATATAAAAGTGTTTATAGCATTAGCATAAAGATGACCTAAACGGGTGTCAAGTTCACCTATTGTTTTTAAATCTGTTGTGCCTCTTATGGCAGTTAATATGTCATCTTTTAGCTTTTTATCAAAAGGGTATGCTTCTGAGTGAAGAAGCTCAAAGCTCTCACCCTTAATCTCACAAAGAGCTATATTAATGCCATCAAGACTAGTTCCTGACATCACACCGATGTATAGCTCATCCATATTAACTACTTTGAAGCATAATCAGGATTAAATGTTTCGTTGGTATTGTTTCTTATCTCATCTAAACATTTAATAGCTTGACGCTGCTTTGAAATATTTCCCCAAAGACCATTATTTTTATTTTTTGCGTGCAGTAGAAGACTTTTGAAGTTTTGTTCATCTTGTTTATTTTTAAATACTTTCCATAAAACTGCATAACCGTCAATCAGCATCTGCTCACTGTATGTTATCCCATTTCCTAGTGCGACTTCACAAATTTGCTCACTTGTGTCATCGTTATTAACACTGTAACTATAAGCCTTACCAATTTTCAATATTTTTTTTGCATTTTTTGTAGCGCTATTTCCTGCATTTAGCATCTCTGTAAGTGATACATTCTTACATGTATGAATATCTTTTTGAAGTTTATCATTGTAATTACTCTCAGGCGAGTTTATATATGCCATTTTACATCTGTTAATTTTATTTTCTGTTTCAAAGTGTAAAGTATCACCATCGAGAATCTCAATTAAAACACCCTCTTTTGCTTGAGTTGTTGAGGCTATGATAAATATTGCTATTAAATATATTATTTTTTTCATCAGACTATCTTCACATGCCAAGGTTCGAATCTAACCCCGTCTGAATTATTAGGACTGTATCTAATACGAACATAGTCTAGTTTTCTCATCTGTCTAAACTCTGCTGTTTTTGCAAAGGCTGCTGTAAAATTTCTACTGCCTAAACCAAGTTTACCAACATCAAAATCTCCTATTGTGTGAAAAGAGTATGCTGGCGGAGCTATATCTTTTGATGTTTGTGTCAGATTGCCCTTAAGTCTTTTTAGTTTAGAGCAGTAAAGGCTTAGTTGTTTCATTACATTTCTTACACCCGAAGTAAGGTAAAGAGTGTCACCTATATCGCCAATAATTCTTGCGTAATCTTCTGTCGGGGTGCCTTTAAAAATATAATGCCCGGTGCGAGGAATCTTTACAACATGTTTTTTAGAAATTTTGTTGTTTAAATCGTAACAGGTTCTCTCTCCGTAAAATCCGTATTTTGCAGGATTCTCAGAAAAAAATCTATCAATTAGTGAAAGCTCTTCTTTATTAAATGCTCCTATGCGCCTGTTCATTCTCGCTACTTTTAAAGAATCATCATATGAGATTAAATTAAAGTTTCCAAAGCCGACATGTCTTTTTAGCTTTGTCAGTTTGGTATCTAAAGAGAGTAGTGTTGAGTATTCATCAGCCGTTAAAAACTTGTCTGTATTGTACAGAGCAGCAGCATTTAAAGAAGTTGCTGTCAGTGCTGATGAGTAAATTAAAAAATCTCGTCTTGTCATAAGTAAATCTTTTTTATCATTTATTGCACTGATTATAACAATATTTTTTGATTATTTCTATTAAGAGTTTAAAATTAAGCGTTATTTTTACCACTTTGCACAATAATAAATGCAACAATCGTCCCAATAACTATCTGCCAAGAAAAACCTATGCTGATGCCAAAAGTGTAGGGCTGAAGTGCTAAAACTGTGATAAATCCGCCAATTAATGCCCAAAGAACCGTTTT
>DAOVJL010000021.1 GCA_030673275.1 Sulfurimonas sp. | reverse complement strand
TGTTTTTATAAACACTAAAGCAGAGTTATCCTCTTTAAAGCCTGTAAGATAATAAAAATTACTATCTTGTCTATATGGATATTCTGTATCGTTTGAGCGTGTTTTATATGTGGAGCTAAATACAATTCCAATAGAGTTATTAGATATTTTTTTTGATAAGATATCTCTTCTATTTTTATATTCGCTCTCTTTAATCACTACACACTCCATTCAGCCACTCTATATTTTGAGTTAAGACATCAGATAGTGCCCTGTTTAAAGCCTCTACTCCACCCTCCGCATCAAGACTGTTTGTGTTAATTTTTGAGCTAAACGTTTTAGTTGCAATAACACTGTTTGTTTTTGAATCAATAAGGGTTAAACTTATTATTACTTTGGCAAAAGAGTCTTTTAATCCCTCACTGTAATATTGTAAAAAATCTTCTATATTTGTCTCTAAAATCCAGCTATTTTTACTTCTAGATCTTGAAATTTGAACATTTTTAAATAGCTTAGAATCTCTAATTTCTTTAAGTATTTCCATAGTTACTGAATGATTTGGTGATTCATTCCAGTGTGCCTGTGAATAAGAAAATATTTTACTTTCTTCTTGTACATAATCCATTTTTAACGACATAAGTGAGCTTGAACTGAATGCCTGTGCAATTTTTAATGATTTTTCTTTACAGCCATCAACAACACTCTGAGCTTTAGAAGTCTTTGCAACAACTCTGTACTCAGTTATAGAAGTCTTTGTTGTTGCACACCCTGATAGTAAAACAATACCTAATAAAATTAAAATTTTCTTCATACTTTAATCCTCACCTGGACCTTTTTTGATTTTTTCTTGCTTAAATAAAATATCACCTGGACTTCTCTCATATTGATCTATAGCTTCTTGCATCTTTATCATAAGCTCTTGCATCTCTAAAAGAGTACTATTAATAGTTGGAATTACATCATTAGATATCTCTTTTATATTAAAATCACCTCTTGTTAAAGACTCTTCAAACAGGTCCATTGTAGTTTTTATTCCATCATAACTACCCATTATTGACTTAAATGAATCAGACACTTTATCTTCCCACTCTACACTGTTATTAAGAAATTTTTCAACACGAGGCATCATCTTATCAAGCTTTTTTGTTGTAGAGTTAAGATTTTTCATAGTTCCTTGAAAATTATGTATAGTATTTTCATCCAACAAATTATTCATTTTAGACATAAAGATGGCACTATTTTTTAGTAACAGAGTTATCTCTTTTTGATTACCTTCATTTAACAGCTCTTTTGTACTAGCCAATGTCTTTGATAAATTAGTCGAGACATCTCCAAAAGTTTTTTCAAGTTTTATAAGCAGTGACGGTATAGTCTTGATAACTGGATAATCCTCACCTTTTTGAGTTTGAAGTGAAGGAGCATTATTATCACCTAAAGTTAAGTTAACATAACTAAGTCCTGTTATACCTTGAGAAGTAAGCTGGGCAACGGTTGATGATTTTATAGGTGTTGTTTTGAGAATATCAGCAAGTACTTCAACCTGCTCAGAGTTATTTGGATTGATTCTAAGTCTAATAACTTTTCCAACACTAATACCTCTAAATTTAACCGGTGCATCTAAGTTCAAACCCAGAACGGACTCATCAAAATGGATAACATATTTTTTCATCTCTAAATCATCTGAGGGTTTTAAAAGCCAATATCCAAATCCAATCATCAAAGTTAAACTAAAAAGTACTAAAAAGCCAACTAAACTGTAATTTGTTTTGTTATTCATTATATTTTCCAAAAAATGTCTGTATAAACTCATTCTTTACAGATTTAATATTACCTAAACTTCCCTCATATACTATCTTTTTATTATCAATAATAGCAACTGAATCAAGTGTATCATAAATTGATTGTAAATCATGTGAAACCATTACAATCGTTAAACCTAAAATATCTCGAAGCTTTAATATAAGAGCATCAAATTCTCTTGCAGAGATAGGGTCTAGTCCACTTGTAGGTTCATCTAAAAAAAGAAGTTTTGGATCCATAGCAAGTGAACGGGCAAGTGCAGCCTTTTTCTTCATACCACCACTGATTTGTGATGGATACAAATTTGCATCTTCTGATTTTAATCCAACAATACTTATTTTATACTCTACAATCTCATTAATCATTGCTTTTGATAAATTAGTGTATTCTACAAGTGGAAGAGCAATATTCTCTTTTAATTTCAATGATGAAAATAGTGCCCCAGATTGAAAAAGAACTCCCCATTTTTGCCTTAGTTGCTGTGCTTCTTCATTCTTAATATGATTTAACTCATAGTCTAAAACTTTAATACTTCCACTGTTGATTTTTTGTAACATAACCATCTCTCTGAGAAGAGTAGTCTTGCCACATCCACTTGGACCTAAAAGCCCGTAAATCTCTCCCTCTTTTACAGTTAGGTTTAGACCATTGTGAACAATTCTTTCATCAAAAATAGTTTTTACATCTCTTACTTCAATAATGTTTTTCATTATATCCCCAAGTTTGTCAAAGCTATTGAAAATACTGCATCACAAATAATTACTGCAAAAATCGACTCAACTACACTTTTTGTCGTGTTAAATCCGATGCTCTGTGTATCATCTTTTACCATCAAACCTCTATATATACCAATAGTTGCTATTAAGAATGCGAAGAACGGCCCTTTTGCAATACCAATAAAGAAATGTTTTGCCGCTACTACTTCACTAAATCTATCTAAAAATAGGTCAACTGTAATACCTAAGTCTATATTTGCCACAACAATTCCGCCAATAACCGCCATAATATCTGAAATAAAAATAAGTATTGGCATGGTGATCATCAAAGCAATAATTTTAGGAATAACTAAAAATTTATATGGGTCAAAACCCATAGTTCTCATAGCATCTAACTCTTGTGTAATTTTCATCGCACCTATTTGGGCTGTAAAAGCTGAACCGCTTCTGCCAGCTATAACTATAGCAGTTATTAGTGGAGAAAGTTCCCTAAGTACCGATATACCAAGCATATCAACAATAAATATATTTGCACCATAAATTTTGAGCTGATAGGCTGATTGATAAGCTACAACCAAACCTATCAAAAAGCTTGTTAGTGCCACAATGCCAAATGCCTTAACTGCACTCTCATTTATCTCAAAAGCTATCTCTTTGTACCTAATATTTTTAAAAGAGATAATATAACAAATCTTATTTGAAAAAAGCTCACCCATAAAAGCCATAAAAGACAAAAAACCAAGATAATTTTGATATGTATGTTCACCTAATTTTTCTAAAATACCTCTTTTTGCAGAATGTGCTATTTTAGTTGATATTTGTTTTTGATTTTTAACTAGATGAATTATTTCTAATATATCTTCATTCTTACAAAGTATCTCTACTTGGATGCCATCTGATAATAATTTTTTTTCCAAATTATAAATAAAAATAGAAGCAGCGCTATCTAAAAACTCTAATTCCATAAAGTCTATAATTACATCTGTTTCTCTGGAAAAATTAATAGAATCGACTGTTTTTTGATATGAAGTTAAATTATAAAGAGTAAGCTCACCAAAGAATTTCAAGCGTAACTTACCATCTACATGTAGAATATCTAAAGATGAATGTTCCATACTAAAAACTGTTAAAAATCTCTCTTTAACAGTTTATCAACTTTAAGAATTGTAATAATTCTATCCTCTTGCTTACCAACACCATCTATCATGGTATCGTCACCAGCCAAAGTCTCTGGAGGAGGACCAATATCTGACTTTTTAATTCTAATAGCCATTGTAAGTCTATCTATAACAAATCCAGCTATATCATCCCCGTGTCTCATTACAATGAAACGAGTTTCATCACTCTGTTTTTTAGGAGAAAGACCAAATTTCAGACGAAGATCAATTAACGGTATTACTGCACCACGCATGTTAAACACACCAACGACATATTTTGGTACTTGTGGAACTCTCGTCCATGGAAACGGTTTTATAATCTCTTGAATGGCCAAAATTGGAATAGCATACTCTTCCTCTCCAATTACAAAGCCAACCAGTTGAACTATATCATCTGAATGGTCTAAAGTTTCCTCTTGTTTTTCATTTTGCTTACTAATAATCTGTTTTAATTTATCACTCATTATAAAAACTCCGATTTAAAATTAATATTTCTTTGAACTACACTTGATAGATAGTCAGAAGAGTATGGTTTAGTAATATACTCAACCATTCCAGATTCAACACCACGCATACGGTCAGACTTACCCGTTCGAGATGTAACAGCGATAAGAGGAAGGTTTTTATAGCGGTTGTACTTCTTAATTTCAGTTGCTAGAGTATAACCATCCATTCTTGGCATCTCTATATCAATAAGCATCGCATCAAAATGGTGGTCACCCTGTTTTAAAATATTTAGTGCCTCTTGTCCATCACCTGCTTCAATCAGGGTAAGTCCAAGCGGTTCCAATGCTTTTCTCATAACAGTTCTATCTGTTTTAGAATCATCAACAATCATAACAACATAATCACTTGGTTTTGATTTTTCATGTATTAGTGCTGCATCTGAAGTGGTATCAGTCAATGCGGTTGATTTAACATTTTTTGCTATCTCCATAAGCGCTACAACATCAACAATAAGTGTAACACCACCATCACCACGAATCGTTGCCCCAGCAACTCCTTCAATACCTTTTAAATACTCTCCAAGAGATTTGATAACAATCTCCTCTTGACCAACAAGAGTATCAACTATAAGACCTAACTTACTTGTTCCTAAACCAAGTACAACAACATAAGCATGTTCACTTGCATCTAAGATTCTCTCAACTTCAAATATATCTCCAATATGTACTAGAGAAAGAACTTCTTCTCTAAGTCTCATTACTGAACGACCCTCAACAGTATAAATCTCATCTTTTGAAATTCTAACAGTCTCTAAAACTGAAGCAAGTGGAATAGCATAATGTTCCTCTTGAACACCAACTAAAAGAGCTTGAATAATTGCAAGAGTCAAAGGAATTTTTAATTTAATTGAAGTTCCAACACCAAGCTCACTATCTATATCAATAATACCATTGACTTTTTCTATATTTGTTTTTACAACATCCATACCAACACCACGCCCGGAAACATTTGTAACCGCTGCGGCTGTTGAAAAACCTGGCTTAAAGATAAGAGCAAATGCCTCTTTATCACTCATACTCTCAGCTTCTTTCTCTGTAATAAGACCTTTATCCAAACACTTATTTTTCAACATCTCTACATCAAGACCCTTACCATCATCATCAATCTGAATGACAATTTGATTTCCTTCATTATAAGCTTTTAGTTTGATAGTTCCTGTTTCTGGTTTTCCATTTTCAGCACGTACTGAAGGTATTTCAATACCATGGTCACATGAATTTCTAATAATATGAACTAAAGGATCACCAACCTCTTCAACAATAGATTTATCAAGCTCAGTATCTTCACCAAAGATTTCAAGTTCTATTTTTTTATCTAGTTCACGAGTTAAATCACGAATCATTCTTGGAAATTTGTTAAATACTTTGCCAATTGGAAGCATTCTTGTTTTCATAACAGCTATTTGAAGATCGGTTGTAACAAGAGAGACAATAGAAACAACTTGATTTAACTCTTCAAGAAACTCTTCACCTTCGTAACGCTCTTCAACATCATCATTAATTTTAATAAGTCTATTTTTTGCAAGAACAAGCTCACCAATAAGGTTCATCAGGTGATCAAGTCTTTTAACATCAACACGAATAGTTTGCTCAACAACAGGAGCTTTCTTAGCTGGTGCAGCAGCTTTTGGAGCTGCTTTTGCAGGTGTTGGAGTTACCGGAACCGGTGTTGTTGCAGCTGGTTCTGGTGTTGGCTCTGGTGTTACTTCTTCTTCAGGTTCTAGAGATGGTACACTCTCTCCAGCGGCTATCTTAGCATCTCTTTTTACTTTATCCTCAGCCTGTCTTTCTTGAAGAAGTCTCTCTATCTCTGCTTCAAGGTCATCAGGAGTCATATTATCATAATCAGGTTCATCCTCTGAAGCTGATTCTTCTACGGTTTCTTCTTCAACGACCTCTTCAACAGGTGCAGCTTCTTGTACAACTGGAGTCTCAACTTCCCCTGTTCCTCCACTTACCTTATCAAGTTTGACAACACATTCAGAAACATCTATACCAGCATCAGCACTTGTGTCACGAATAGTATTTAATAAAGCCTTCATCAGATCTATAGACTCTAAAACAACATCCATAACATCTGGAGTAATTAACAATTCACCATGTCTTGCTTTATTTAAAACATCTTCCATATGATGAGTAAGGTGTGTTAAAACATCAAAGTTTAAAAATGACGAAGCACCCTTGACTGTATGAGCAACACGAAATATTCCATTTAAAAGCTCTAAGTCTTCCGGTGTGTTTTCTAATTCTACTAAATCCTGATCTAACTGTTCTATTAGCTCAAATGATTCAACTAAAAAATCCTGTAGTATTTCCTGAAATTCATCCATATTTACACTCCTACTTCATATGTGCACGAACAACGCGTGCTACTTCATCATAAAATGTGCTTGCTTTAAATTTAACTAAGTAAGCCTCGCCACCAGCTTCAACGCCTCTATTTTCACTAAAATGATCACTTATAGAAGAGTTAAATACAATTGGTATTTTATTAAATCTATCATCATCTTTTACATTTGCTGCAAAGTGAAAACCATCCATTCTTGGCATCTCAACATCTGAAATAATTATTTTAAGATGTTGAGATAAATCTTCACCATACATATTATATAAATCTTCTAGCTTCTCTAAGCCCTCTTGACCATCGCCGGCTTCGACAACATCAAAACCCATTTTTACAACCGCATCTTTTACAATTTTTCTTGCGGTTGAACTATCATCTAAAATAAGTGCTAAACCAGAAAATTGTACTATCTCTTTAGGAGCGTTTTGTGTATCAGGTTCATAAAGACCCAAGTCCTGTACAACACTTTCCAGGTCTAAAATAAGAAGTACATTGTCACCTTCGATTCTAGTTACACCGGTTATTTTACTACCATCAAGAGAACCTGCATCACTCATAAAAGAGGCTGGCTCTATATCACTCCAGTTTATTCGTCTTATTCTTTTTGCTTCATGAACTATAAAACCAATAAGTACATTATTAAACTCTGTGATTACTACTCTAGAATTTTTTCTAGCACTTTCCGGTTCAACAATACCCATCCATTTTGCTAAATTAACGACAGGTATAACGACATCTCTTAAATCAAATATACCCTCTATAAATTCAGGTGTACCTGGAAGTTCCGTCAAGGTTGGCAGTTTTATAATTTCACGAACCTTTGATACATTTACTCCATAAATACCCTCATAAACTTCTTTATCTTCTTGTTTGAAAATACGAAAATCTACAAGTTCCATCTCATTGGAGCCTACTTTTAATTCATTGTTTGTGCTCATACTTCTAATTCTCCTTAGAGAAAATTTTCTCTTGCAATAACTCTATGTCTTTTGAAGATTCTACAATAAAATATCTTTGATTGCAAGCAAAAACTCCCAAATTTATATAAATAAAATCATCAAATTTTATACTCTTATTTTGATGAAAATGCCCCTCAATAAAGTAATCGCAACTATACTTGTTTTCAACTCTTTTAGACATATATTCTCTTAGACCTACAAATTCTTTGCAGTCATCTTTTTTACTTAGATATTTATCTAGTCTATTTAAAATATAATGCGCAGATAGAGAGTCTAGTAGAGTAAGAACAGATAAAACAATAGGGTTTCTAATCAGAGATGTATATATTTTATAACTGAAGTCACCCTCTATATCTCCATGTGCAAGTAAGATTTTCTTATCTTTATATTGACATGCCACCGGCTGCTGTGAAATTGGAAATATTTTTGCATGTGGAAATATTTTTACAAGATTAAAATCATGATTTCCTTCAAGGTAAATCATCTCAATATCCAAAGATATTTCATTTAAAAGTTTTATAACTTCTTGATTTATCTTCTGAGTGTAAGGAACTCCGCCAAAAAGTGCATCAAATATATCGCCCATAAGAATTAATTGAGTTGGTTGAAGTTTTTTTGAGTGTATCTCTTTTATGAAATCTAGAAGCTCTGGTCTTTGATGTGAGTAGTGTGCATCTGCAACTATAAATGCACCCTCTAATATTTCTATTGAACTATTTACAATTTTACGGGACATAAGCTATGTTTGGAATCCCCGAGTCTTCATCTAACCCCATCATTATATTTGCATTTACTACAGCTTGTGATGATGCACCACGGAGTAAATTATCTATAGAACTTGAGATAAAGAGCATATTGCCTTTTTGCTTTACATAAATATCACAGAAGTTAGTCCCAGCCACATTTTTCATATCAACTGGATTTTTACTAATACGAACAAAAGGCTCATCTTTATAAAAATCTTCTAATACTTTAAAAGCATCAAAGTCATCACTAACTTGGATATAAATAGAACTAATCATTCCACGAGTTAAAGGAACTAAGTGAGGAACAAAATTCACCTCATCAAAATTTATATCTAACTTCTGCGCTATTTCAGGAGCGTGTCTGTGCATTAGAGGATTATAAGCGAATAGATTATCATTAATATTTACAAAGTGTGTAGAATCACTAAGTTTTTTACCAGAACCACTCACACCAGTTTTTGCATCTATGATTATAGGAGTATTCTGTACTCTTTTATCCATAAATGGTAGAAGTCCCAAAATGGCAGAAGTTGGATAACATCCTGGATTAGCTACTAGCTTAGCAGACTTTAACTCTTGACGAAACATTTCAGGTAATCCATAAACTACATGTGAAAGATTATCTACATCAGTATGAGGACAATAAAACTCTTCATAAATATCTTGAGGCAGTCTATAATCAGCCGAAAGATCAACTACCTTTACACCTTTTGCTATAAGAGGTTTTACATAAGCCATTGCTGTTTTATGCGGAAGTGCTAAAAATACAAGTTCACACTCTTGCGCTATTTCATCAATATCCGCTTTTAAGACTTTACACTCATATACACCACTTAAAGATGGATGAAGTTCGCTGAGCATAACTCCACCTTCAGAGTTTGATACATAACTTAGATTAAATTTTGGATGATTTATAAGTATCTTTACAAGCTCCAGTCCTGTATAACCGCTTGCTCCGACAATTGCTACATTAATGGCACTCAAAAACTATCTCCTGATATTTAACTTCATCTATCTCAAACTCTTTTTTTCCACCCGGTAGCTGCACTTTTACCTCATCACCCTCTTCTCGCCCAAGAAGCTGTTTTGCTAAAGGTGAACCAAAAGATATAAGCCCCATATCTGGATTAGATTCACAACCGCCGACAATAGTATAAGTCACTTCTTCATCTGTATCCATATCTGTCATAACAACAGTAGAGCCAAAACTGATACGAGCATGCTCCAGCTCTGATGGATTAACAATTTTTGCACAACCTATAATATCCGCTAAATCTTGTAAACGACCATCTATAGTTCTTTGATTTTCTTTTGCTGCATGGTATTCTGCATTCTCTTTTAAGTCGCCATGCTCCAATGCATCTTCTATATCTTTTACGATTTGTGGACGCCTTACTTCTTTTAAATACTTTACTTCAGCTTGGAGTTTTTCATATCCAAATAGTGTCATTGGTTCAATTTTTTCCATAATTTATTCTCTTATCTTTTTTGTTTTAATGATTATAGCAAAACTCACTCTCTCTAACAAGTTGAGAGCTATTTTGGTTTTACAGATGATAGGTCAAATTCTATAGTCTCATCCTCACACACTATGGTGATGATACACCCTTTTTTACTTATACTTTTTGCTTTTATAATATCTTCTAGGAGTATTCTACTGCTTTGGCTTTGTGG
>DAOVJL010000059.1 GCA_030673275.1 Sulfurimonas sp. | reverse complement strand
TGAGTGTTCAAAAGTTCTTATCATTACCATGTCACACATGCTACTTATTACTCTTGCAGTATCTTTTACAGGTTCACCGCGACCAAGATGAATATCACGGTTTGATAAAAACAGAGCATGTCCGCCTAGTTGAAACATTCCGGTCTCAAAACTAACACGCGTTCTAGTTGAGCTTTTCTCAAAAATCATACCAAGAGTTTGGTTCTCTAATTCTTTATTATATATCTTTGATTTAAGATTTTTTTTGATACCTAAACCGATATCTATTATCTCTAAAATCTCATCTTTTGTAAAATCTTTAAGTGTTAAAAAATGTCTCAACTAAAACCCCTGCTATGAAATCTCACATAATCTGAACAAGTCCAGATTATGCTCAGTCACTAAAGCTTCGCCCTTGGCGAGATACCCATAATGATTAAAAAAGCTGTAATTATACCCTAATTTTACTTTTGTAGCATCTTTGCAACTTCTTTTGCGTGGTAAGAGATGATAATATCAGCGCCAGCTCTCTTGAAACTAACCATAGTCTCCATTACAACTCTGTCATAATCAATCAAATCATGCTTCCCGGCAAGTTTTAACATTGCATACTCTCCGCTTACATTATATACGGCCATTGGAAGTGAAGTGTTGTCTTTTATTTCACGAACTACATCCAGATATGCAAGAACAGGTTTTACCATAAGTATATCTGCTCCTTGAAGCTCATCTGATATGCTTTCACTTATAGCTTCTCTTCTGTTTGCCGGATCCATCTGATATGATGCACGATCACCAAAACTTGGAGTAGATTCCGCTACATCACGAAATGGACCATAATATCCAGATGCAAATTTTGTAGAATACGCCATAATTGGTAAGTTTTCATACCCTGCTCCATCAAGTGCATCTCTTAGAGTCTCTATGATTCCGTCCATCATGCCAGATGGTGCTATCATATCTGCTCCCGCCTTTGCATGTATAATTGCCTGTTGTCCAGAGATCTCAAGTGTAGCGTCATTGTTTACGGTCTCTTTTTCTTCATCAATAATTCCACAGTGTCCATGATCTGTATACTCACAAAAACATAAATCTGTTACGACAAACATATCTGGATGTTTCTCTTTTACAGCACGAATTGCAGAAGCTATAATTCCATGTTCACACAGAGAGTCTGAGCCGATAGAATCCTTAACATCAGGTATACCAAAAAGAATAATAGAGTAAAGTCCAAGTTTTTTTAGCTCATCACACTCTTTTAAAATCTCATCAATACTCATCTGAAAAACACCTGGCATAGAGGTCACTTCTGTTTTAATACCCTCACCGGAGCGAACGAAAAGCGGATAGATAAAATCATTTACACTAACATTTGTCTCACGAACAAGTGAGCGAAGATGAGTATTTAGACGAGTTCTACGAAATCTTTGAAACATAATAAACCTTTTTTTGCTATAATTCTAAAAAAATATTTTACCTTTTTAAAGTTAAAATTAGGGTACATTAATTGAAAATAGAGATTTCGCAAGTAGCAAACTTACCATCAAGATTTGGTGATTTTAAAGTAAAAGCCTTTAAAGAGGGCAACAAAGAGCATTTAGTTATTTATAAAGATAAATTAGATGAGATTCCTATGGTTAGAGTTCATTCAGAGTGTTTAACCGGTGATGCAATTGGAAGTTTAAAGTGTGATTGTAGAGATCAGTTAGAATATGCGCTTACTCTTGCCGAGCAGACAAATGGAATGGTTATCTACCTGAGACAAGAGGGTCGAAATATCGGACTGCTAAACAAAATAAATGCTTATGCTCTGCAAGACAGCGGATTAAATACTATTGAAGCAAATCATCAACTTGGATTTGCTGCAGATGAGCGAACCTATGAAGTGGTGACTTTTATACTTCATCACTTTGATATTCATAAAATCAGACTTTTAACAAATAACCCCGATAAAGTAAACTCTATCAGCGACATTGAAATTATTGAGCGCATTCCCATAGTTATGGAATCGAACAAACATAATGAAGAGTATTTAAACGTTAAAAAAGACGATATGGGTCATCTACTTTAAATAATACAATCATTTACAAAATCCTCCCTGCTCAACAGTTACATACTTTTAATTAATTATAATAATTTTTTATGGATTAAACCAAAGGAAAATATAAAACAATAAAAACTGTTTAATTTTATGCTATGATTGTGAGACATTTATGCAAACATGATGTAATTATTGGGATTTTACCCTGTAGATTACATAAAACTAGGTACAAATAATGAAAAATAAATTATCATTTTTAAATACTACTGCCATTTTTACTGCTATCTATGTACTACTCGTTAGCCTTATACAAATATATGAGTATCATTATTTCAATGATTTCTTTAAAGTATCATTATTACTTTTATTTTTTATATTACTTTATCAATTAAGCAAAATAAAAAAATCACTATCAGCAAAATCTGAAATACAAGAAGAACTGCTTGTAAAAACAAATGAGTTAGAGGATTTAATATCTTCATTTGATAAACATGTGATCTTTTCAAAAACAGACTTAAACGGTGAAATTACTCATGTCAGCCAAGCTTTTTGTGATGTGAGTGGTTATGAAGCTCATGAGCTAATAGGAAAACCACATAACATAGTAAGACATCCTGATATGACAAAAGAATCTTTTCAAGATTTATGGGAAACAATAAAGCTTGGTCTTACATGGTATGGAGAAGTTAAAAATAGAAAGAAAAATGGTGACAGCTACTGGGGATTTAGTAAAATTATACCAGAGTATAACTCTGAAAATGAACATATTGGATACTATGCAATTCGTCAAAACATTACGGCACAAAAAGAGGTTGAAGAGCTAAAAAATGAACTCAAAAACATGAACATTCATCTAGAAGAACAAGTCAATGAAAAAATCATAGAAGTAATTAACTTAAACAAAGAGATAAAAGATACGCAAAAAGAAGTTGTATTTACCATGGGTGCCATTGGTGAACGCAGAAGCAAAGAGACAGGTAATCATGTTAAAAGAGTTGCAGAATACTCAAAGCTTTTAGCTCTTAACTATGGTTTAAATAAAGATGATGCAGAGTTGTTAAAGCAAGCCAGTCCGATGCACGATATTGGAAAAGTCGGTATTCCTGATGCAATTTTAAATAAACCTGGAATATTTGACGATGCAGAAAAAGAGATAATGAATACTCATTCTAGATTAGGTTATGACATGTTAAAACATTCAGACAGACCTTTACTTAAAATTGCAGCAACTATAGCGCATGAACATCATGAAAAATGGGATGGAACTGGATATCCAAACCAATTAAAAGGTGAAGATATTCATATATATGGGAGAATAACTGCTTTAGCTGATGTATTTGATGCTTTAGGAAGCGATAGGATCTATAAAAAAGCTTGGGAAATAGATTCTATTCTTACTTTTTTTAAAGAACAAAGAAGTAAACACTTTGATCCTAAACTGGTAGATATATTTTTTGAAAATCTTTCTGATTTTTTAGAAATCAGAGATCAACATGTAGATAATTTATAAATCTTTTTTTAATATGCTAAAATACCCTTTTTAAAGGATATTTTTGGATTTAAAATCAGCATTAAAAGATGACAATATAAACTTACCAGATAATTTTTTTTATAATATTCAAAAATATAAAGAACATCTTTTTAAGTGGAATAAAATTCACAATTTAACCGGTGCAAAAGATGAAAAAACCATAGATGAATTTATTTATGATGCAATATTCCCTATAAGTTTTTTACCACGTACCAAGAATCTTTTAGACATCGGTACAGGAGCCGGTTTCCCAGGTATGATTTTAGCCATGGGACTTCCTGATACACAGGTTACTTTAGTTGAACCATTGGCTAAAAGAGCAAGTTTTTTACAGTTTGTAAAAGCAGATTTGGGGCTTGAGAATGTTAAAGTTGTAAAAAAACGGGTTGAAAATATGCAACCGGAGATTTTTGAGCTTGTAACTTCAAGAGCTGTCACAGATACGGATATGCTTTTAAAACTAAGTGAAAATTTTCGTGATGAAAACTCAAAACTTCTTTTTTATAAAGGTGAAAAAGTATATGATGAAGTGTCAAAAGATTTAAAACACAAAGTTATTAAAACTAAAAATAGACACTATTTACTAATTGGAGAAGATTCATGATAATGAAGTTACTTTTAGTTATTGGAGTTATTGCTGTAGTTTATTTTCTTTTTATCAAGAAAAAACCTGCTGTGACAAAATCTAATAAACAAAATAAAAACACTGCTACTAAAGATGAAGTTCAAAGCAGTGAAATGGTTGAGTGTGTTACATGCGGAATTTATTGTGAAGTTAGTGATGCACTTTTGAGTAACAACAAATACTACTGCTCTGATGAGTGTTTAAGGAAATCATAATGCTATTTTTTGGACATAGATTTATAGAGAGTGAAAACTTTTACCATATACAGAGTATAGATGCCATACAAAATACACCGCCATCATCAATAATTCTAGTAGATTTCGATGAAGAGAATCTAGATATAATAAATCACATACGAGCAAATTTAATACCTCTGGCAATGCAGGTACAAGATATAACTCAAATAGTATATGCATCCTCTTTTGATGCCAAATATATTATTCTTTCCAAAGAGTTTGCAAAAACTGCTCAAAATCTAGCTGACAATTATCTTTTTGATGCAAAAATTTTAGTACATATTGAAAATGAAAATGAGATAGAAGAACTGGCACTTTTAGGGGTAGATGGGGTTATCTTTTCAAATGCCATAATAAAAATAAATTCATAACCAAAACAAATATCGACCGAAGACAATCTATGTATATTTTATTATGATATAATTATCACAATAAATTTAAATATGGTGTAAAGTATGTATAGTTATTTTAATAATAAAATATTAAAAATCATTCCTGTTATTTTTCTGATTGTAATAATCGCTAAAGTAATATACACATACAATGATGCAAACAATAGAGAGTCTGCATTTGCTAAGCAAGAAGCAAAAATTTTATATGATTATGTATCAGCAAACAGAGGCTATCATCGAGCATTGTTTGCTAATGGCAGCTTAACACTAAACTCTAGCACGATACAAATACTTCCCTCTTTTAGCTCAAATAAAATATCAAAAGAATTTTCAGAAAAAAATTTACTAAACATTACAATTAAAACTGTTTCTGATAATGCAAGAAACAGCATGAACACTGCAGACGATGATGAACTTAAAGCTATAAAATATTTTAAAAAAAATAAAGAGGCAAAAGAGTATTTTAAAAATAAAGACAATAAATATTACCAGTATGCACATGTTCTAAAAGTTGACAAAACATGTTTAGAATGCCATGGGGAAAAAGAGGATGCACCACAAATTATACAAAATAATTATAATAATGCATACAACTATAAGATT
Organism: Sulfurimonas sp.; assembly: GCA_030673275.1. Classification (GTDB taxonomy): domain Bacteria; phylum Campylobacterota; class Campylobacteria; order Campylobacterales; family Sulfurimonadaceae; genus Sulfurimonas. Next base: position 1,604 of record DAOVJL010000059.1, on the reverse strand, counting down.
GGTGAAGTCAGAGGTATAGTTAGTATAAAAATACCTACAGTAAATCTAAAAAAATATTTCCTGGAAATTTTTGTTTACTCTATTATATATGACGCTGTTATTTTTATATTTCTATTTTTAGGAATTTATTATTTATTAGATAAATCTAAAAAAATGAATACTATACTAGAATTTAAAGTAAAGAAAAAAACTCAGGAACTTAAAAGCTCTCTTCAACTTGAAAGATTAACTCACCTACCAAACAGATTGAAACTTATAGAAGATATAACTATTAATAGCGATTCAAAATCCTCACACTTAGCACTCATAAATATAGATAATTTTAAAGATATAAATGATTTATATGGATTTAAAATTGGAGATGAGATTTTAAAACAAATTGCTCAAACAATCAAAAATTTATGTAAAGATAACAGCTTCATTTATAAACTGCCAAATGATGAATATGCAATATTCACAACAATAAAAATGTCTCAAAAAGAGTTTGTCCAAAGAGTGCAATATATTATTCATGCGATTCAAGAATCAAAATTTGAAGCTGATGGCAATGTAGTATTTATTACTCTGAGTTGTGGTGTTGCATCAAATGAAGAAGCCTTGATAATCAAAGCAAATGCAGCTCTGCAAATAGCCAAAGACAACAGAAAAGGTATTGTTCTTTATGATAATTCACTAGATACAAAAGAGCAGATAGCTCTAAATAACGACGCTCTTTTAATGCTTAAAGAGGCTATCAAAGAAGATAGAATAACTCCATTTTTTCAACCAATATATAATACCCGTTCGAAAAAAATAGAAAAGTATGAGTCACTTGCCAGAATAATTTTAAAAGATGGTAGAGTAATCCCCCCTTTTGATTTTTTAGATATTGCTATTAAATCTAAACTATATCCTGAGATAACAAAAGCGATGATAAGAAAATCTTTTGAATATTTTAAAGATAAGGATTATGAATTCTCAATTAACATCTCTATAAATGATATACAAAACAAAAAGACTTTACAATTTATACTGGATTCTGTAAGAGATTTTCCAAATTCTAAAAATATAGTTTTTGAGATACTAGAGAGCGATAAAGTAGAAAACTATGAAAAGTTAAACAGGTTCATAAAAGAGATGAAAAGATATGGCTGTAAAATTGCAATAGATGATTTTGGAAGTGGCTACTCTAACTTTTCGCACATATTGGAATTAAATGCCGATTATCTTAAGATTGACTCTTCATTGGTTAGGCTTGTTACGAAAGATGAGAACTCAAGAGTCATTGTAAAAACTATTATAAACTTTGCTTCTAACCTTGGTATGAAAACAATTGCCGAGTTTGTTGAAGATAAAAAGTCTCTGGATTTGCTAGAAAAGATGGGTGTAGATTTTATTCAAGGTTATTATATTGGCAAGCCAAGTCCTGAATTAAACAGTGATTTTGAGAGTTAAACTATCTCTCTTTTTATATCCGGTTTTAAAGATGTTAAAACTTCATAACTTATGGTGCCTGCATGTAAAGCCATATCTGAAGCATCATTAAAAACTAAAATTTCATCTTCACTGCTTAAAAATGAGCTGTTATCCATAGACACTCTTCCAATAAGCTCTATATCTTCTGG
>DAOVJL010000009.1 GCA_030673275.1 Sulfurimonas sp. | reverse complement strand
TGTTGATGATAGAAATATTTGGGGATCAGGTATAAATGTAGGTATAAAAGCTGAACGTTCTGAGTTAACATCAAACTACGCTTTTAGTATATCTAATCCAAGGCTTAATGATAGTGACTTTAGTGGTAACTTCTCTATTTTTACATCAGATTATGCATATAATGATTATACAGTTCTTTCAAATGGTTTTAGTACCGGGCTAGGTCATAGATTTACTAGGTACATAACTGGATATGTTGGTTATGGATACTCAAGTAATAGTTATGAGTTTGATGACACCAACACAACAGAAATAGATACTTATTTCTTTGAAGATTATGCAAAAAGCTCGGTTACCTTAAGTGTTAAGTTTGACAATACTGATGATTATTATCTTCCTAGAAAAGGTATTAGTGCGTCTCAGAGCTTTGAGATTTCTGGCTTGGGTGGAGATGCGGAGTTTATAAAGAGTAGAACAAATTTTGCAATATATAAAGGTTTAAAAGAGTGGCTAGGATTTGATGCAATTGCCAGATATAAAGCTAGATTTAATTATGTAAAAGAAAATGGATATCTGCCGGTTGCCGAGAGATTTTATATGGGTGGTATTGGAAGTGTAAGAGGGTATGAATCTTATTCTCTTTCTCCAACAGTAGATGATCCAGATGACACAGATGATAGAAGAATTGGTGGTGAATTTACTGCCTCAAATAACTTTGAACTTAGTTTTCCTCTTGTTCCAAAAGCTAAAATGCGTTTAGTGACTTATCTTGATTATGGTTATATAGGGACATCACAAGACTCTAGAAATGATTATTTAGTAGAAAGCCTTGATCGCGGTGGTTTTGGTGCCGGAGTAGAGTGGTTTTCACCGGTAGGACCTGTTCAACTTATGTTTTCCAAACCAATTGGAGAAAAAGAGGGTGATAAAACAGCTGTATTTGAGTTTACTATGGGACAGAGATTTTAATTTAAAATGGTCCAGTTACTATCAGTTTGAGAGTAAATTTTTAGTTTAGAACTTGTAGTATCGAACCATAATGAACCATTTATCGGTGTAGCTGGTTCTGTGTCAGAGACTATTGCACTATTATATCCACGTGTCTCTGTCGTTATTTCTGAACTACCATAAAGTTTAAAGTGATTAACCTCTCCCACACCGATTTCTAGCATTAAATCATCATTTTGGGCAACACTGTCAGTTGCATTTGTATCAAGAATCATATCTTGACCGGAGCTGACTAAACGACCCAGTATGTTGTCATTTGGTGAAATAGAAGTATTTGTATCTGCATATGGAGCATTAGTACCGTCTGACACGCCAAGGTCAACTGTATAGTAATAGATTCTTTTAGCCCAGGCATCAGTTCCTAATCCAATACTTATTGGCAAGGTATTGTCAGCTTCTTCTTTTAAGAGTTCAAAGTATGAGTCGCTATCTGGATCTTCCGATAGATTCAATAAGCGACTTCGTACAACTTCCAGTATAGTTTTAGTATTTTGTTGTTTTAGCATATTGGACTGGATATGGGTGTAGTAGTTCATGGTAGTAAATACAGCAGCAATAATGCCTGCAATAATTATGGCTATCATCGCTTCAACTAACAGATATCCTCCACGCATTAGAATACACCCGGAGTATTTAAATCAATCATACCTTTTTGTATTAATATTTGTGTTAATACTATAGTGTAAAATTCAATAAAGACTGAAAATGCCATTAAAAAAATAGACATAAGTGTTATAATACGAAAAAATTTAGTGGTTAGCATTAGCGCATCTGTTTGGCTCTATTGCTTATTTCAATCATTACCAAACCGATCTGATGAGATGAACCAACACCTACCAGAAGACCTTTTTCTATATCATCATACAGTGTCGAGTGGAAGATAAATTTACCATCTTTTTTTATGCTATCAAGAGTCTCTATAAGAGATTTTTTAAAACTGTATACTGTAGTAGTATCGATAGCGGATTGAATACATTTTTTAAAGGATATGCCGCTTTGCAGCATATCCCCAAGAATACCAAATAGCATAAATTTTTCAAACTTTATTATAATTTTTGATAAAAATGGAAGAAATAGACCTATCTGCTTTGCTGCACCTTGTATAATATTTGAATGGTTAAAGAGTGTTATCATTAAAATCATAAAGTATGTTGCAACAATTAAAAGAAGTACAAAAAGGATGTCTGTCATAAGCTGAGCAATAATAAGGTGATTATGAATCAGATCTACAATCTCTTTTGAATACTCTTTAGCTCTACCAATTTGGTAAGGAACTGCAAAAAATTTAACGCCTATGACTATGATAAATGCTAGCGTAAAATATATGAATGGTAATGATGTTTTATCGTTAGATTCTCTTTCGAATTCATCTTTGACTTCTAGGTGGTGCACTATTTTTTCAAGGGCAGCTTTGAAGCTTACACCTTTTTCTGCCATGGATATAAACTGTATAATATCTGATGAACCAATACGGTTTTCTTTGAGTGATTGAGAAAAAGTTGAGCCATTTTGCAAATCATTATGAATCTTTAAATAGGTGTCTTTCTCTTTTTTAGTTTGTGCGGCATTAGATAAAAGTTGTATTCCACTTGAGAGACTCTTTCCATTTTGAAGTGTGAAAAGAAGAGTCTTTAACATGGTATACAGGTTAATCTTCATCCACATAACCTAAAGATAAAAGCTCTAAAGAGAGTGAGTTATAATCACATAAACCTTGTTCAAAAAGATACTGTGCTGATTGAAAGTAGCTAAAGGTAATAAGAAGGTCCCAAGCTTGTAGTACTGTGCTTTTCTTGAGTGCCATATAGAAACTATACCTAGTTTTCATATCAGATGGTATAAATACCATATCTGTTAGTAGTACTCGCCCATTATAACCAGTAAAGTTACACTTTGCACATCCCTGTTTTTCAAAACCTGATTTTTTTGATTTAAAATATTTTTTGCCATCTTCGGTAGATGCTGTATTTTTACATTCACACAGTTTTGGAACCAGTCTTTGTGCTATTACACCACTGAGTGAGTATGCTAAAATAAAAAGGTCACCACCCTCATCACGTATACGTTCCAGAGCCATATATGCATTTGTTGTATGAAGAGTCGAGAAAACCATATGTCCACTATGAGCTGCTTTTAATGCGGTTGCAATACTCTCTTTATCACGCATTTCCCCTATTACTATTACATCAGGATCTTGTCGCATTACTGATTTTATTGCGATAGGAAAGCTCATGCCAATGTCTTCGTTGACTTGATATTGTGTAACAAAGTCTATTTTATACTCAATGGGGTCTTCAATAGTGTATATTATTTCATTTAGACGGTCACGTTGAGTGATTATTGCGTTAAGTGTCGTTGTCTTACCGCTTCCTGTAGGTCCAACGGTTAAAAAGAAGCCATTTCTTTCATTTACAAAATGAAATAGATGTTCATACATAGGGTGCTTTTTTGGAAATAGTTGAGATAATAATTTTAGATTATTTGATTTGTCCAATATACGGATAACAATATTTTCACCAAAGTGTGAAGGAGCAATTTCTACACGAAAATCTACTTTTCCAGTTTGAAATTCTTCTGTGAAACCACCGCTTTGAGGTGATTTTACATTTACAAGATCAAGGTTTGATTTTTCTTTTATAATAAGTGAAAATCTTTGTGCCAATTCAGCATTAAGTAGGTATTTTGATTCTACTTTTCCATCTTGTCTATATCTTAGCCAAGATACTTCTTCATAGGCATTGATGTGTATATCACTTACGCGATTTTTAACACTATGGCTTAAAATCATCTCAAAAAGTGATAAAATCTCGTTATCATCAGTATCTAATGAGTTGAATTGCTTGATTCTTTTTTCTATTTGGTCTGGGTCAACAGCCAATATAGTAGTAAATTTTTCATTGAATTCACGAACAGGTATAGTGGTCTGAACTACTTTTTTATTGAGTTTTTTTTCAAGCTCTATTAAACGTTTTGGACCTAGTAATTCTTTACACTCTATATGAAAGTTTTTATCATCTTCATTTACAATAATAATTTCATATTTTTTTATTAACTCTAGACTGTATGGATTAAATTGCTCTTTTTTTTGAATAAAGTTATGTTCAACAGCAATTTGGAGAAGATTTTTTTTAATACCGATATGCTGATAGTAATACTGTTCTTTTTTACATATCTCTATCTGCTTTGGTGTTAAAATCTTTTTTATATTCATATCGTTTTTTTTAAATAATTATACCATTATAATCAACGAGATAAATAAAATTTCATATAAGCTGTTGTAGCATCATGTGTAAGTTCATACTGGTTTATTGAATAGCTGTTATTTAAATCTTGTAAAACTTCATCATTGTAAGAATCTATACTGGCGGTTGTAGAAAAGTAAAATATATTTTCACTCTGTGTTGCCGTATATGCGGTAAACCCAGTTAGTGCTTTTGGTATAAAGCTTCCTTTACCACCGTCTAAGGCATAAGGAGTTGTCGTATTGCATTCCAAAGTATTTACAAGTGTGCCAGCTGCAGGTGAGCCATCTGTTTGTATCGGCATCATATTACTGAGTTCTTTGCATTGTAAAATTGTTGCAGTGATAATATTAAAGTGGGATTGAAGCTCAGATTTTATATTGATTTTTGAAATAGTAGAAAAATTAATGAAATTTGTTGATAAGACAGCTATAACACCTGCTAGTGCTATAGCTATAATGAGTTCTAAAAGTGAGAATGCTTTTTTCACACTTTAGTTGGCTTCTTTTATAAATACAACAGTCATTGATGCTCCAGCACCGTAACAAAATGCATCACCAAGTGCAGCATATTGATTTGGCGCAGTATCAAAACTTTGTCCATCTGTTGTGATTACGCTTAGTGAAGTGTCAATCATATTGTTAAATACAGCACAGTAGTCTTCATTACTTGTACTTGGAGTAACATCTGTTACTGCAAATGTAAATGCTATGTCAAGAGCAGCAGAAGCTGCATAATCAGTTGCTGTATCAAGTGTCCAACCAGCACCTATTTCTGTAATAGCAGAAGGAATAGCAGTTAATATAGCTGTGTTAGTAGCATTTAAATCAGTTATTAAAGTTGGTGATGTACCCATTTGAACCTGATAAATGTCGTAAGCGTTAGATAGTTGACTTGCTTGCTCAACAAGCGAAGCAACACGTGCTTTTTTTGCAGACAAGTCAGTATTGTAATAGTTTTTAGAGTATTTAAAACCAACTATACTAATTACACCAAATAGTATTACTGCTATCATCATCTCTACAAGTGATATACCGTTTCTCATTCCATTGTGACTTCTTGTCATGCTACTTCCTTGTATCATGTTATATCCTTTTTTACTTTGGTTGTTTCCAGTATATCGGCAGTAACTATTTTAACTTTAGTAAGTAAGGCCTAGTTTTTATCGTAAATCCATAGTCTTCTTCTGTACATCTTTTCCCGATACATGTGCTTATTAGATTTACTTCATCATTCTTGATAACATCAAGTAATCTTTTAAGAAGAATATATGAGAAACTATTATGAATTGCACCTTTAATAACTATAAACTCTTTGTTTATTTCTGCAACAGCATCAATATTTAACTCTTGTATGATTTGATTGTATTTAAATTTTTTATCTTCTAATTCTATTGGGTTGGCATATTGAACTATAGGTTTACCTGCTATTCGTTTTAAATCATAAAGTGATTGAACATCTTTTTTAACTAGTTTGTCTTCATAGATAATGTCTAGATAAAAAAAATAACTAGATACACTTATGGTTATGAGAATTAGGATGAAGGTAATAACTATATTATATTGTTTCATAACAGTATTTTACTATACCTTTTATTTTATCTTTGTGTTTTACAATTGTATTTTTTGGTAGCATCATTAAGAATGGTTCCATCTGTAGCGTCTCGACCTCTACACAGATGCTATTTTCAGCATATTTAACTTGTGAGAGTGTTGCACGTGTAGCTTGTGTTAAACGTTCTATATCATCTAAAGCACTCACAATATCAACTTTTTCTACAATTTTTTCTGATTTTTCAAATTCATTTTTTACAATTTTTTTATACTGCTTAGCTAAAGAGACCTGATTATTTCTATTGATATTAGTATCTTTCATATAGTAAAAACCACTATAAAAAATTGTAGATGTAAGTAAAATAGTAAATCCCAGAGATATAAATCCTGCTTTTGCACTGCGAGAGGTTTCATCTAGATTAAACGAGACTAGTTTCACACCATCTGCATTATTAACAAATACAGTTTCATATCCTCTCTCTTGTGCAAACTCTTTTGGCTTATCTAAAATATAATCAGTAATTCTTCTATATTCGCATACTACACCAACATATTTATAATCTAACTCAAATACAATAACAGTGCGATCTTCGCACTCGGAGACTTTTTTAAGAATATTCTCTTGCACTATTTTATCTTTTGGAAGAAAAGCTATAAAATTTATACATGTAGGAGATTTCCGCACAGATATTTTCATGGCAGGGGAATCAAGGTCATGTCGTGCTAGTTCATATACACGATCTCTAATCTTGTTATTGTTATTTGTTGATTCAATACATCCTGCTGTAAAAATAGCCATTTAGTCCATCACTTCATCACGTACTTGATAACTCTAGGAGTTACTATTATTACCATCTCTGTTTTTGAACTGCTCTTATACTCTGTGCCACCTAGAAGTCTTGCTTGGGTACTAGCAACCCCTGGCAGACCCTTGTATCCTTTGTCAGATTTATTTTTAAATAATCCAGATATAACTATTGGAACACCAGGTTGAACTCTCATACTGCTTTTTATATTTTTGGTGTGTACTCTTGGTTGTGTATAACTTACAGAGTTTACTTCAAAATTGCTGTAGCCTACAATATCATTTATTTCAAGTGATATATCTGTTAAAACAGTTCCATCCATTATGTTGGAGTTAAGTGTAACCCTAATACCGCTCAGTGCAGAAGCACTAACAGTAGAAGTCTGAGCAGCATTGTCACCGATAGCAGTAGTCCTTAGTTCTTTTATATATGGTTCGTTCAGTCCATCTACCAGAGTTACATCTGTTCCAGCTATACCTAAAAGTTTTGGTCTTTGTATGCTCTCAACTTTGCCAAACTTTGTTAATGCTTCCGCTATCATAGAACCTGAGAGGTTTACTGTACTAAATATAGCACCTAAACTTGATGTAGTACTTGTCGCTCCAACGCTACCAAGTTCAGGAGCTGTATCGGAAATTATACCGTCATTGGTTCCAGTTGGCATAAGATTCCAGTTGATGCCTAAACTGTAGTTATCGGTTAATTCAACGTTGTATATAGCTATATCATACTCAATAACATAAAGATTGTTTCTTAGTACTTCTAAATATTTCATAATATCTTGATACTCTTTTTCTTTAGCAGAGAAAGTGACTGAAGATGTTATAGCATCATGGACTACATTTACGGCACCAATAGTTTCTAAAGTTTTTTTGAGTTTATCAGCTAATCCTGTTAGAGATGGAATTTTAAGAGTAATAGTTTTTATAGAACCGAGATAGTATGTATCATCATCGTAGCGGACACTCAGTTTATCACCAACTGCTTTTTTTAGTAACCTTCCAAAGCTTATATTTGATGCAGATACATAAACTTTTGATTTACGTATTTGATACTCATCACTACTTTCATCTAAGCCGTAAGAGTTATTAACTGCCTGATTAATTGCGCTATTTCTGTCATTGAATTGGTTATTGCTATCTTGTGTATCTGATTGGAGTTGAAAAATAATATTTTGACTTGTAGCTTCTGTTATTAAAGCAATAACATCACTTAGTTGAGCACCAATAATTTTCACACGTTTAATATGTTCATTGTCTGGTATGATTGTTTTAGATATTTTAAAATTTTCGGCATTGACCTCTATTGTCTTTGTAGCAGATTGTATTGAATGAGGAGTACTTGAAGTATTAAGTTCTGATCTGAGCTCTTCTTTCAAGAGTTCTTTTTTATACTCATTTGAACATCCTAAAATAATGCTTGCTATTAAAATTGTAAAAAAAAGCTTTATTATTGTTGTCACTATCGCTCTCTTTTTATTTCAGAACTAAAGTAGACTGTCTGTGCTCTTTTGTATTTATCTTTGAAAATAATATAGTTGCTTGTAATTTTAGATACTTTAAAAACTTGTTCATCAAGATAAAGTGAATCATTTTTTTGGATAACAATATTGTGATTGTTAAAGTTAACTAGGGCAAACTTGCCTTTTTTACTCTCTATAAATCCAAAATATGTCATTTTTGCATTTTGTCTTTTTGGGATAGCTTTAGGCTTTTGTATTATTACCTTAACTTTTGGTGCTTTAGGCTTTGGAGGATTTTTGTCACTGAAAAAAGGGTTGTAAGCAGCATAAATAAATGTTGGTAATATAATTAATATTACAAATATATTTTGCATATATAAATCCCTTTATGATTATTGTTAATAATATAGCAAAAATCGTACCACAGGGAAAAAATTGTATTAAATTAAAATATTAGGAGGAGAATTTTATAGAGATATTTTTTATGGAATCCAGTTTTTTTATACTCTCTTTTGCTAAGTATAAATTACTTTTTGAATCTATTTTTAGTTCACTATTTTTGAATTTAAGAGTAAAATCAATATCTCTAGGTCTATGACTTAGCAGAGCAATACTTAAAGATAAAAGATATGAAAGGGTATTTAGTTCTTCTGAATCTGGCAGCAAATTTCTATATTTATCTGTATGTGAAGATGGCGGTGCTTTTCTTTTTGCATACTTTATCAGTGTCGCTATAAGGGTAGTTTGCTTATGTGTAAAACCAAACTCTAAAGCATCTTGTATTAGATGATAGCTATGTTTATATTGTGAATAAAAGTGTATATTAGAGCCACTTATACATAGTTTTGCAGCTATAGCCAATTCATAACGATATTTTTTATCAATATTAAGTTCTTCATATGTTATATCAAAGAGTTGTTTTGAAACTCTGCTTAGTTGATTTGCATAGGTAATATTATCTACATGTGAATCAAGTATATATCGTACGGATGTATTGTAGTTAGTAGGAAACTTATCTTTAGAACTTCTAAGCATATCTGTAAGATATACCCCCTCTCTAACTCCAACACCACTTGTGATAAGTTTTTTTACTTTGAATTTATTTAAAACTCTCTGTAGTATTAAAGCACCTGGTTTTATAACATCAAATCTATCTCTTTTTATACCAAACTCTTTTAACTTATCCTCATCTGAATTTAAAATATTACTCAAAAACTGACTAAACTCTTTATTATCAGATTCATAAGCGTGTAGTTTTTTTATAGGATAGTTGTTGCTACCGCTCATAAGTGCAGTAGAAATAGCTCTATATGTTCCACCAATACCTATAATAGCAGATGCTTTCATTGAGTCCAGTTTTGTAAGTTCAGAGTCTATGTAATCTTTTGCACCATCTATATCATTGTTGTCAAAAAACAGCTCTTTTAATCTTACTGTACCTAGATTTAGAGATATATTGTTACTTATATTTTTTTTATCTATTAGTGAAAATTCAGTTGAACCACCGCCAATATCTATGCTAAGAGCATTATCTTGTTCCGGCAGAAGGTTAGCACAGGCAACGGCTCCAAGATAGGACTCTCTTTGACCATCAATTATTTTTATTTTTAGACCAAGAGAGTTTTTGACTCTAGAAATAAAATCCTTTTTATTTGGTGCATCTCTAAGTGCAGAAGTGGCAACACATAAAGTTTTTCTTGCTTTAAATGAAGTGATTATTGTTAGGAAGTTTTCTAAAGCATCATAAGTTCTTTGCATAGCAATATCTTGAAGATAACCACCATTTTGGTATGCATTTTCAGATAATCTAACTCTGCTTTTTGTTTCATGAAGCATGTGGAATGCAAATCGAGATGTTTTCTCATAAACAACCATTCTAACTGAATTAGAACCTATGTCTATAACTGCTACCCGCTTTGCCAAGTTTTATTCTTCTTTTTGTAGATTTTTATATTTAAATTGAAGTTCGGCGATAGATTCTACATTGTCTTTATCTGGAATTATACAATCAACAGGACATACTGAGATACATGCCGGTTCATCATAAACAGTTATACACTCTATACATCTATCTGGGTCTATATAATAAACAGGGTCACCCTCTTCAATAGCTACAGTAGGACACTCTTCGCGACAAGCATCACATGCAATACATTCATCATTTATTATTAAAGCCATTAAATTACCTTATATTTATTAGTAAATTTTTTATATCTATTTTTTATGTGTCCGATTTATAACAAAATAAAGCTTTATTATTTTTTAAATTTTACTAATTTATCAACTTCTTGGTAAGATACATGAAAGTTTCGAGTTTAGGTTTAAACTGGCAATGGTTCCTGTGACACCATCCGTTCTGTTTTTAATGCTTATTTTTGCACCCAAAGCATCGGCTGCACTTTTAGCCAAAAATAGTCCTAAACCAACACCCTGTTTGTTTCCTTGCCTTTTAAACGGTGCAAACAGATCAACACTTTCATCTACCCCACACCCTTCATCAATAACCTCAATAAGCAATCCATAGCTGTTTTGTGAGCTTTTTAGAATCACTCTAGCATCTTGGGGAGTAAATTTCAGCGCATTTTGTAGAAAGTTTTGAACTATTTGGTTGAGCAGTCCAACTTGAAGAATTGCCATAAAACCACTTGGTTCAAAACTCATTTGAAGTTCTTTACCTTCATTTGCAGCAAGAAGTCTGAAATCATCGGCTTTTTGACGAAGAATAGCAATAATATCTACTTCAACAGGTTTTTCTAATTGTGCTCCCTCTTGACGACCTATATTAAGTATATTTGAAACAATAAAATTCATTTCATCAATAGTCTTATTTGTAATTTTAAGAGCTTCAATGTACTCCTCGGGAGTTCTTTTTTTAATTAGTGTAACTTGATTTTTAAGTTTTATAACTGCCAGTGGTGTTTTAAGCTCATGAGCAGTCCCAATAAACAGTTCTTTCTGATACTTAACAAAGTTTTGAACTCTTGCAATAAGATGGTTAATAGTAGCACCTAAAGGTTCAAATTCTTCAGGTAGTTCCTCTACTTTAATTGGACCTATCAAATGTTCATTCATATCAGATAATTTTTTACTAAGTGTTTTAACTGGAGATACAAGCATTTTTGATAATCCAATAGCATAGATAATAACAAGCAAAAAGCCGGCAATATTTATAATAAAAAGAGAATTAAGTATTTTTTCCAGCAGTTTTCTTGTGGCTGTTACCTCTTTTGTTATCTTGAGATAACTTAGTTCATCTATGTTAAATGGGTGTATAACTGTAAGATATGTTTTTTTTCCTTTAGTTGTTTCATATAAATCTCCATCTGAATGCATTTTTTTAAGATGTATGATTTCAACATTAAGTCCTAAGTAAATATCTGGTGAAAGTATGTCTGTGTCATATAGAGATTCATTGTGTGCTATATTTATCGCGTAGTTTAAAAGTTCTTGATGTTTCTCTTCAAATATTGAACGCTCTATATAAAAATAAAGTATTGATGAAAATATAAATATAAGTGAGGCTGAAGCAAAGATAAGTTGGATTAGAAAGCTTTGTCTAATACTTCTTTTTGAAAGCATGTTTTTACCTGTAAAATAAATTTTTGTCATTATAACTAATTTAAAATAAAAGATTTTTTGTATATGAGGTAAAATTTGAGTTTATTTAAAAGCTTGAGTTTTTTAAAAAAGTATTTGTTTATTTTGTGGTCATAGTGACCTAAGTAGAGCAAAAAGGGAATAATCCCTTTTCGCGTTCAAATCAGTAGATTAACTTATTTCTTTTGGAAAGCAGAAACGGTAACCACGACGACGAACAGTTTCGATAGTTGTAATACCTAATGGTTTATCCATTTTTTGTCTAATTTGATTAATTGCTACCTCAATAACATTTGGAGTAACTAGTTCCGGCTCTTCCCAAATTGCGTCAAGAAGTTGCTCTTTAGAAACAATTTGGTCACGGTGACGAGCTAAGTGAGTTAGAACCTCAAAAGGTTTACCTTTAAGTTCTATATCTTGCTCTTTATAAGTGATTTTTTCTTCTTCTGGGTTGATTGTTAAATCTTCAATCTCAATAATAGTTGAGCCGCCAAAACGAAGACGAGCTTCAATACGAGCAACTAAAACATCAAAATCAAACGGTTTTCTTATGTAATCATCAGCACCACTTCTAAGAGCTTCAATTTCACTATCATTATCATCTCTAGCAGATAAAACTATTACTGAAGTTTTTGGTGTATTTGTTTTAATATCACCAATAATATCAACAGAATTACCATCTGGAAGCATCCAGTCCATTAATACTAAATCATAGTTACGAATATCTAAGTAGTACTCTCCATCTTTAAGAGTCTCTACTACATCACTTTGATAACCGAACTCTTTTAGTCCTTCAGCAAGCATTTTATTTAATGTTACTTCATCTTCAATAATAAGAATACGCATTATTTATGTCCTATATGTAAATATTTGGCGGAATGATAGCATAATTTTAGCTAACTTTAAAGTAAATTTCAATTTCTTTTAATAAAAATTTAACAAAATTTTAAGATTGATATTTGTAGTGATTGCTTACACTCACCTTGCAGTCAGGTAAAATCGATGGTTTTGTTATCTTTAAATCGAGGCTTTTTATAGAAGAAAATTCTTTAACTAACTTTAAATTTAGGCTATCTAAAGCGTCTTCAATGAGTAAAAACTCACTTTTAATCATGTTTTCTTTAATAATTTGAACAATATCTGCATAATTTATGAAGCTATTTTCGTTATTATAATCGATTGTTAGATTAACAATTACATCTTGAGGTGTGGTTCTTTCAAAATCTAAAATCCCAATGATGCATTGAAACTTTAAATCTTCTACATGTATAATCATAATATTTATTACACCACTCTTTTTTCTTCACCCTTAACTAAACGGACAATATTTGGAATGTGTTTGTAAAATAGGATAAACCCAATTAAAATAACAGGTGTATGTGCCATCTCTGGATGAATAATAAAACTTGCAATCATAAGAGCAGTTAGTGCTGTAAGTGAAGATAGTGAAGAGATGCGAATAACTTTAGCCCCTAGTGCCCAAACTACAAGAGCAATAATAGTCTCTAGCGGAAGCATAAACATCATTACACCCATACCTGTTGCAACGCCTTTACCACCCTCAAAGTTTAAATAGGGTGAAAAGCAGTGACCAACTACAGCTAAAACAGCAATGGCCCACATTGTAGCTTCGCTAACACCTACAAGATAACCGGCAGTTAAAACTACTACACCCTTTATAGCATCAAGTGCCAAAGTTGCCCCACCAAGTTTTTTAGCTAATGCAGGGTCACTTTCTTTTACAACTCTTAGAACATTTGTAGCACCAATACTACCAGATCCGCCAGCCTTAACATCCACACCAGCAAATTTTTTAGCAAGTAGTAGACCAAAAGGGATACCGCCGATAAGATATGCAGCTATAAAAAACTGAACATTTGTGTTAAATAAAAAATCCATTAATTACCTTGTGAAATAGTTACAGTATTCTATCTTTTATATAATTACAACTAAATAAAAATCTATAAAATTTATATCTACATGTCAAAAGAAACAGTCTTACTTTTTATTTTCGATATAATTACGCAATTATTAAAATAAGGACATTTTTTTGCAGCTTACAACTGAACAATTAAAAGATAAAATTAACGAATATAAAAAAAAGTTAAGTGTGACAGTTGTCGCACATTTTTACCAAAGAGATGAAGTGTTTGAGATGGGTGATATTACAGGTGACTCACTTGAACTTGCCATGAAAACTAAAGCGGATACTGCTGATTATGTAGTTTTTTGTGGTGTTGGGTTTATGGGACAAAGTGTAAAAGTCCTTTCTCCCCACAAACGCGTAGTTATGCCAAAACTTGCTTGTTGTGCAATGGCAACTATGATTGACGGCGTTCAGTATGATGCTTCTGTGAAGGCTCTAAATGAAGCAGGTGTGCCGAATGAAAATATTTTACCAATCACTTACATTAATTCAAATGCTGAGGTAAAAGCAAAAGTTGGTCAGATGGGCGGCATGGTATGTACAAGCTCAAATGCGAAAAAAATTATAACAACAGCTTTAGAAGAGGGTAAAAAAATCCTTTTTGTCCCAGATAGATGTTTAGGTCAAAATATAGCAAATCAGATGGGATTAAAATCCTGTGTTCTTGGTGATGGAACAAATCCAGCTGAATCAGATATTATCTGTTTTAACGGTTTTTGTTCTGTTCATCAGCTTTTC
>DAOVJL010000225.1 GCA_030673275.1 Sulfurimonas sp. | reverse complement strand
TCAGGCACAAAGAGAGATACTAAATTCTAAAATAAGTGTTAAAAGTGTAAATGTAACTGAATCACTATCTATCATTACATCTGATTTAAATGATAATATCGGTAATTTAAAAACTATTACAAATGCGATGCAAACTGCTTCAGAGCTTGCTAATAATTCTCGTAATGATATAGTAGATATTACTAATGAATTAAATGAACTAAGTGAGCAAGTAACAATCAATAATCATAGTATTGGTGAGATTACAGACCAAGCTAACGAAATTACTTCTGTTATAGAGCTTATTACAGATATTGCAGACCAAACAAATCTACTTGCACTTAATGCTGCTATTGAAGCTGCAAGAGCTGGGGAGCATGGTCGTGGATTTGCGGTTGTTGCTGATGAAGTTAGAAAACTAGCAGAGAGAACACATAAAGCAACTGGAGAGATTTCAGTATCAATCAAATCCTTACAACAAGACATGAATGAGATACAAACAAGTTCTGATAAAATGAAAACAACAGTAGAGGGCTCAACCCAAAAAATTAGTGGATTTGAAGCAACTCTTATTGATTTAAGTGACAACTCTTCAAAAATTGTTTCCAGTTCATATGCAATGGAGAGTAATGTATTTGTAGTACTTGCAAAACTAGATCACATCTTATATAAGTCTCGTTCATATAATTCTATGCTTTCTTTAAAGGAACTGTTTTCTTCAACAACGTCTAGTGAATGTAGGTTTGGAAAATGGTATGCTAATGAAGGTAAAAAGAGATTTTCAGATACTGATTCTTATCATAAAATCGCAGCTCCTCACAGCACTGTTCACTCTGCTGCTAATAAAAACCTTTTATTTATAAAAGAAGAAGATGCTCAAATGAATATACATTCAAAATCTGATGATATTATAAATAATTTTGATGAGATGGAAAATGCTTCCCAAAAGCTATTTTCACTACTTGATAATATGCTAAAAGAGTCGAAATAATCTAAAATATTTACTCCCAATCTTCATATTTTGATTGGGTGTGTTTATCTTTTTTATAACGTCTTGCATTTTTACTTTTCTCTAGCTGATTTGAACTATATAAAATATCATCTTTAATATCTTCTATTGCTTTATCTGACTCTCTAAAACCTATCATTTTTTTAACTAACTTCTGTAAATCTTGCAATTCACCCTTGTACAATGCTATCTCTTCAACCCTTTGCAAAACTTTTAGTGCATTCGTTATTTTTTTATCGTATCCTGAGTGTGACAGCTCTGGCGTATTTAACATGTAAGAGATTATACTCTTATGAAATCTCTCTAATGCTCTAATATAACGAAGTCGCTGTGCATTGTCTACTGCTTTTTGAGATGCCATTTTCAACCTATTATTTATTTGTTGATATAATTATACTATTAATTTAAGATTATGGAGAATATATTGAAAAAAGTATTATTATCATTATTAATTTTATCAATTTCACTTTTTGCAACTGTCACAAATGAGGAAGCTTCTCAAAAGCTTATAGATTCAAATATACCTATTGTTGATATTAGAACACCTGGAGAATGGAAAGAAACGGGACTCCTTAAAAGGTCTATACCAATTATGCTTTTTGATGAGAAAGGAAATTATGATCTTAAAGTATTTCTGGACAAACTTAATAAAGCCGTTGATACGAAAAAACAATTTGCCATAATTTGTAGAACAGGAAGCAGAACAAAACTTTTAGCTGACTTTCTTTCAAAAAAGTTAAACTATAATGTTATCAATATAAAAAGCGGAATAATGTATGCAAACTTTATACATTTGCCAATCGTACCATATAAGTAGGCTGTGGAATTTTTAAAGTTTCTTTTTTACTTTGCCACTAGAATTATAGCTATATTTGCAGTTATAGCTTTTCTCGTCTTTTTACTTTGGGGTGTTTTGTACCTCATCTTTGTTTAATAAATTCATAGGTTTAATCCCGTTTACCATAGCATACAGTGTTGGTAAATAAAGCAAATTCAGTACAGTTCCCCAAATCAATCCAAATCCGAGAGATATAGCAATGGGCTGAAGAATTACAGCTTGTCCAGTAGCATAAAACATCAGAGTAAATAGACCTAAAAAAGTTGTAACAGATGTAATTACAATCGGACGAAGCCTTAGTTTTGCTCTTTGAAAAAAATCTTGTGTCTTATGTGTGCCATGTAAAAAATCAAGCATAATTATTCCATCATTTATAACAACACCGGCAAGTCCTAATATTCCGATTAAAGATGGCATAGAAAGATTAATACCTAAAATTTTATGTCCTATCAGTGCCCCTAAAATAGATAATGGAATAATACTCATAACCATAAGAACATATTTTATTTTAGAAAAAATCAGTAAAAGTGTTAAGAATATTAAAGACATTGCTAAAACAACTGCATCTTTCATATCACCCTTTAGCTGCTTGTTTTTTTCTTGTTCACCAAGAAGCTTAACTTCTATTCCTGAATCTGAAATTTCATTTATTGCAGGTTCAAGTATGTCTAAAACTTCCTCTGAAGTGATATGTCTCTTATCTACATTTGCATATACAGTTTTTACTATGTTTCCATTTAACTTGTTTATCTTCTCATAATCTTTAATTTCCACAATACTTGCTACGTCTGTCAGTTTTACATACCTTCCATCGCCAACTGCTATATTAAAATCCAAAAGTGTTTGAGTATTGTCCTTGGCACTGTCTTCAGTCTTAATCTCCATTATGCCACTGTCGTTAAAAGTAGTAGCCTGTCTTTTTTCTAAAAAATATGAACTTAATACCCTTGCAATTGAAGCTTCACTTAGCCCCAAACTCTCTCCATAAGAGTTTATTTTAAGCTTATACTCCATCTTTCCATATTTTATATTGTCACTAAAATTTCTAATACCATCTATCTTAGATAATTCAATTTCTAATCTTTTTATAGCGTTTTGAAGTGATTCATCATTACTTCCTGATAAATTTATCTGTATA
>DAOVJL010000201.1 GCA_030673275.1 Sulfurimonas sp. | reverse complement strand
ATATAAAACTTTTAATTCACTTTCTGAAAAAGTTGCTGTAGTGTGATTACGTAATCTTAAAACACCTTCACCATACAACTCAAATAAAAGACTAAGGGCGACACGTCTTGGCTCTTTTATTGCCTTCTCACCGCCAAGAAGTCTGAAGTACTTAAAGTGCCCTACTCGTTCATACTCACTTGTATCGCAAATAAAGAACTCTCCACCCCAAAGATTTCCATACCCCAGGGCACCCTCTCTGGCTTCGCCATTCACCTTGTCATCACCGTATCCAGTTCCATCAAAACTCACACCCAATACTTTTGAAGTGATGTTGTTTAATCCCATAGTAGCCAATATATGAGCATAGTGATGTTGAACTTCTATAAGCTCTATATTTTCATTGTTAGCTTTTAACTCTTTGGCATATTTAGTTGATTCATAACGAGGATGTTTATCGCAGACTACTACATCCGGCTCAAAATCATAAATGCGTTTAAGAGTATCTACATGTGATTTATAATGTTCTATGCTTGATAGTCCGTCTAAGTCTCCAATATAAGGAGAGACAACAACTTTATCATCTATTGTGATAGCTACTGTACTCTTTTGATTTGCTCCAAGAGAGAGTATTTTTTTCTCTGTAGATTGAGGAAGTTTTAAATATGTCGGAGAGTATCCTCTTGCACATCTGAGCATAAATGTTTTTTCATTTTCAACAAAGAGTACAGAATCATCACAGCTGTTTAGTATCTCTCTATCGTGGTCTAAGCAGTAATCCCAAACACTTGAGAGTTTCATAATCTCATCACTTCTTATACAAAGAGGCTCATCAGAGATATTTGCACTTGTAGCTATAAGCGGAAAATTTAGTTTTTCTAAAATCATGTGATGGAGAGGAGTGTAGGCTAAAAAAACTCCGACTTGTTTTATCTTTGGAGCAACTGAGTCACAAACGAGTTCACTTCCCTTTTTTGCAAGTAGTACAACAGGTCGTCTGTTTGAGTTTAACAACTGCTCCTCATTTGTGTTTATAAAAGCAATACACTTTGACATGTCAATATCTTTAACCATAACAGCGAATGGTTTGGATGGGCGTTGTTTTCTCTCACGTAAGAGTTTTACAGCCTTGTCATTTCTTGCATCACAAACTAAGTGATAACCGCCAACACCTTTTATGGCTACAATCTTGCCACCTGCTATAAAGCTGACAACTTCATCTATAATATTTTTTACTTCCAGTTTTTTACCGCTGTTATCCAAAAGTGAAACTGTAGGTCCGCAATCAAAACACCCTATAGGCTGAGCGTGGTATCTTCTATCTTTTGGGTTATCATATTCAGCTTGACACTTTTTACACATCTTAAATTTAGCCATTGACGTGTTTTTTCTATCATAAGGCAGATTATTTATGATGCTAAATCTTGGTCCGCAATTGGTACATGTAATAAACGGATAGTTATACCGTCTATTGTTTTTATCTTCGAGCTCATCTTGACACTCTTGACACATCGCAATATCTGCTGGAATCAGACTTGTAAGTTCATAAGAGCTCTTACTCTTCTCAATTGTAAAATCTTTAAATGATTGTTTTTCATTTGTGCGTGAGATATTTATCGACTCTATCTCACTCAGAGGCGGTCTATTAGCTCTTATAAGCTCTATAAACTCTTCACACTTGTCTTTTGTTGTATCTACTAAAATAATAACACCATGACCACTATTTGAGACATAACCATTTAGTTTCATTGAGCAAGCAAGATTGTAGATAAAAGGACGAAATCCAACGCCCTGAACAACTCCTCTTATCTCAATAGAAAAAGTCATATCTACTCCATTTCAAGTTGCATTAAAAACATATCTTCGCCATCTAAAACACTGAGGTTACAACTAGAACAATCTGGACAGATAAAGTCATTTTTTTCTAATTCTAATTCAATTCCACAGTCATTACACTCTATTTTTACTTTTTGTATATTCATAACAAACTCACAGCCATCACAAATAGTTCCTTTTTTAAACATATCAAATGCTTCTTCTAAAAGATGTGGCTCAACTCCGCTTAGAACACCGATTTTGACTACAACCTTTGTTACTTTTTTGGCACTGTGTTTCTTTGCATGTTCTTCACAATTATCAATAAGAGACTGAACTATGGAGTATTCATGCATCAGCAGATCCTAGGGAGCAGTTCACCTGTTGGCATATCTAAAAATCTCTGCGTGCCCCATGATGAATTTAAAATAACTTTTTTTACATGTAGATTTGTGACTTTCCCAATTATAGAAGCATTTTTGTTAAATGTTTTAAGAATTGCAACTGCCTTATCGGCTTGCTGTTTTTTAACGCACAAAAGGAATGTGCCCTCATTAGCAAGACTTGTCGCATCAAAACCTAAAATCTCACAAAGCCCCATAACTTCATCACAAACAGGAATCTTATCTTCATCAACCTCTATACAGACATTTGACTGAGAAGCCCACTCGTTTAGAACTGCACTCAGTCCCCCTCTGGTCGCATCTCTCATAGCCGTGACATGTATATCTTCATCAAGGAGTTTTTTTACAATAGGATAAAGTGAAATACAATCACTTTTAAGTTCGCTTGTTAGTTCTATCCCCTCACGAGCAGCAAATATAGTTGCTCCATGACAGCCAATATCACGGCTCACTATAATCACATCTTCGTCTGTTATAGAGTTAGAACTGATTCCACTTTTAAGAACTTCACCAATGCCGGTTGTATTAATAAATATCTTGTCAACGCTCCCGCGAGGTACTACTTTTGTATCACCGCTTACGACTTTGGCACCATTTACTTCAAGCTCTTTTTGCATAGATGAAACTATCTTTTGCAGTTCATCTATGCTAAAGCCCTCTTCTACAATAACACTACATGTCAAATACTTTGGCCGTGCGCCCATCATTGCCAAATCGTTACAAGTACCGCAAACAGCAAGCTTGCCTATGTCTGCCCCTGCAAAGAAAAGAGGAGTTACAGTAAAACTATCGGTTGAAAAAGCTAATTTTCCATCTTCTATAATGGCAGCATCTTCACTGGCTTCTAATATCTCATTTTTAAATGCTTTATAAAATACTTGTGAGATTAACTCGTTATTTTCTTCTCCACCGTTACCGTGTGCTAGTTTAATCTGTTCCACATTTATCCCATCGGATACATAATTTTTTCTT
>DAOVJL010000060.1 GCA_030673275.1 Sulfurimonas sp. | reverse complement strand
ATGAATTAGATGATATTGCTTCAAAATCTAAGCATTTGGTTGGTGCAATCGGCGGTGTTAAAAGGGATGATAAGTTTGCACATGTAGCTTATCATGTAATTGGAAGTGGATTAATAAAGTGAATATAGATATAGTCTCTATTGCTAAAAAAGAGCGTTCAATTTATGATCCGCTTTATAAAGAGTTAACAAAAATGATCTCTCGCTTTGCAAAAGTTCAAGATATAGAACTTTTTAATAAAGATGTAACGAAAGCACACACTATCTCACCTCAAGCCTCAAAACAGGCATATACAAAGCTTCTGGAACCATATTTATCCAAAGGTTTTAATATTACTTTGCATCCAGATGGTAAAATAATAGATAGTTATGAGTTTAGTAAGCTTTTAGATGGTAAAATTGCGGTTAAATTTTATATTGGTGGAGCTTATGGCTTTGAAGATGACTTTTTGAAAAAAAGTGATGCAGTTATAAGTCTTGGTAAATTAACTATGAGTCATAAGATAGCAAAAGCTGTTTTGCTTGAGCAGATTTATAGAGGTTTTTCAATACTAAGCAACCACCCATATCATAAATAAGGAATACATAAGTGCAAGATAGTGAATTAAGTTACTTTAAAGAGATTTTAGAGAGCAGACAAGTACAAATAGTAAAAAATATTTCTGGTGTAAATGATGAACTGGATCAGTTGAACTCATTAGAGTTAAATGATGAGGGTGACCATGCATCTGTTGATAATAGCTCAATGATTGAGAGCGCTATTGTTCAGCAACAAGAACAAGAGTTAAGAGAGATTAATGTAACATTAGGAAAAATCTCAGTTGGTGATTATGGTGTATGTGAAATGTGTGAGGATCCTATTGGTTTTCAAAGACTAAAAGTAAAACCTCATGCTATATACTGTATAGATTGTAGAGAGATAGTAGAAAAATCTAGTTAAGGAGTTGTAATGTACATCAAAAGATATACAATAGCAGCATTAGTATTAATTATTTTAGTTGGTTGGTATGTTTACGCTTTTGTAACACAAGCGAGTACTAGTATTGAGTTTTTTGGTGTTACAATGCCGCCTCTGTCAATTGCTATGTGGACTATTGTACCATTAATCTTACTATATATTGCCAGTGTAGCTCATATGTCATTTTACTCATTTTTAGGTAGCTTAAAGCTTCGCAAATATGAAAAAGATTATGAAAAAATCGTTGATTCAATTGTGGATGCTTATCTAGGTAAAGAAAATCGTTCTCATGCCTTTAAAACAGACAGATACAAACTTCTAGGTGCTTTAGTTGATAATGCAACTATTTTTCCATCAGCAGAGTTAAATTCAGATATTGATAATAAAAAAATAAGCGAGATACTTGAGCTTATAAATAAGATTAAAAACGGAGAATCTGTTGAACTTAAAAAGCATTCACTTCCATCTTATAATCAACTGGTTATCCAAAATGAAAAAAATCGTTACAAAAACGGTGATATAACGCACGAAGAGATACTGAATAATAGCAGTAAATATGATGAGAGTATATGTAAAGATGTTTATATAGATTTTGTTAAGAAGGCACCTTTATCAGCAATAGAGAAATATAAAAAATCTTTAACTAAAGAGTCGCTTTTTGAAATTTTAGCTAGAGTCAATGCTGAAGAAAATAGTTTAGAAATCTCAAATGAGTCACTTATATCTCTCTTTAATGATTTAGAGTTAAGTTCAGATGACTATATAAAAGCATCTCAAAAACTCTCACGAGGGATGAATCCGGAACAGAGAATTAAGCTGTTCGAGACATTGAGTAATGAAAATGAAAATGTTACGGAAGCGTACCTCTTTACCCTGTTTGATTTAGAGATGCTGGCTCCGGCAAATGAGATATTAGAAACTTCTCAAGATAATGAATATGTGTACTTTAAAGCATATAGTTCATTAAGAGAGTGCGGTAAGCACTTCGATATTAATCTTTTTATATAGCTTCACAATGCTAAAATGTTAAAAAACTTATCTTTCGATAAACCAATATTCGTTTTAGCTCCTCTTGCCGGATTTACAGATTTGCCTTTTAGAAGTGTTGTTAAAAAATTTGGAGCTGATCTTACAGTTAGTGAGATGTTAAGCTCAAATGCTTTGGCTCATGGCTCTGTAAAGACTCTTCACATGCTAGAAAAAAGTCCAAATGAAGACCCTTATTCTGCTCAAATTTCAGCTTCTGAAGTAGATATGGCTAAAAGGGCAGTAGAAGTCTTAAATGAGCATAACGGTATTGATATTATTGATTTAAATTGTGGATGTCCTGTTCCAAAAGTTGTTGGACATGGAAGTGGAAGTTCACTTCTTTTAAATCTACCTCTTATGGGGGATAT
The DNA here is from genome assembly GCA_030673275.1 of Sulfurimonas sp. Classification (GTDB taxonomy): domain Bacteria; phylum Campylobacterota; class Campylobacteria; order Campylobacterales; family Sulfurimonadaceae; genus Sulfurimonas. The sequence goes on along the minus strand of DAOVJL010000060.1, from coordinate 4,644 downwards.
AATTAGAACTATAAAAGACACTTCAAATAAAAATCTTACTAGTGCAAAAATCAGACTTGGCTTTGAGAAGAAAAATCATATTGAAATAGCAAAAGTAGTTGAAGGCAGCGGAGCTGATTTTTTAGCTGTTCATGGGAGAACTCGCGCCGGTAAATTTAAAGCTGCTGTTGATTATGATGCAATTAAAGAGATAAAAGAAGCTATTAATATACCAGTAATTGCAAATGGTGATATAGACTCCTATGAGAAAGCAAAGTGGGTTTTAGAGCATACTGGTGCTGATGGAGTAATGATTGGTCGTGGAGCTGTTGGTGCTCCTTGGATTTTTCATCAACTTAAAACCGGAAGCAAAGACATTGACAAAAATATTAAGCATGATATAATCATGGAGCACTTTGATAAAATGATAGAGTTTTATGGTTCTCATGGCGTGGCTATGTTTAGAAAACATACACATACGTACTCTAAAGGTTATAGAGGTGCTTCAGCACTAAGAAACAGCATAAATCATATAAGTGATGCAAAAGAGTATCGCGCTGTTATAGATGACTTTTTTAGTAATAGTGAGCTAGTAACATAATGATTTTTACATGTTAGATATAAGCAAATCAATAAAGACTTTAGACGATAGTGATATTGCGGACAATCTGCTTCACTATGATTACAATGTTAAACATCTTTTATCTCTTTTAGCAAAGGGTATAGATAAAGATGATCCGCTATTTTTAAGCTCATACCGCTCTTTTGAGGGTGAAGTGTTTGAAAATTTTGTTTATGAAAAGCTTTTAAGATATGCTCAGCAGAATGATGATGTAGATAAATTTATTTTAAAAGGCTTTCATCAAAATAGATATAAAGCTCATGCAAATACACTCTCAATAAGTGAAAAACAGCAGATTGTTTATAGAACAAAAAGCAGAGAAATCAGTGAATTTGATGCTATGCTTATTACAAAAGATAAAGAGTTGTACTTTGTTGAGATGACTCTTGTTAAGTCTGTATTAAAACTGCGAAAAAGACTTAGAAAGAAAAAGGCTCTTTTAGAGATAATATTTCCAGATTATGAGATAAAGTCTCTTATTATCTTAAATGAGGGTGCAACGGGCGCTAAGCAGTTCCCTGACTACTGTAAAGTATGGTTTACTCAAGAGTTTTCGGCTAGAAATGTACTTGACTATATTATAGATAAGCATCCTAAAAAACTACTGCCAAAAAATAAAGTTCAATCTCCTAAAATGATAGAAGCGCATACTTTAAAGCTTCATCCATTTAGATATTACAATACTATGTCTTGGATTACCAAAACTATAAGAAATCATAAAAAACATATACTTGATATGAACTTTTTAATGAGCAGTAATATTCAAAGATATCATGATCTTTATAATAAGTTTTATATAGGCTATATAGATGCTAGTGAAGTTAGAGATGAGTTAAATCTAGAGGAGAAGTGCAGTGATGAGCAGAGAGTCGTTATTGCAATTGAGAAGAAACATTCTGATGAGATAGTTTTAACTTATTATATACAGCTTACTAGAAAAAATCTATATCTGTTCTCTTATGAAGATGGTAAAGTTTCTAGAGAAAAAAAAGACCCTTATGGAATAACTGTAACAGAGGTTTATCATATAAGCAAAATGATGGATGATAAATACAGATTAAATAATTCAAATATTAAGACTATAAAAAAGCTTTTAAGAGAAAGATTTGAGAGAAAAGACTAAGAGAAAGAATCAGGCTTCATAAGCGATAGTAGCTGCTCTCTCTTTATACGCTTGTAATGGCTCTTTTGAAGTTTCTGAATCACTATGCAAAAAATCATCAAGTTCTTTGTGTCTTTCTTGTAAAATAGCATCAAAATCATCTTGAGTTGCCGGTTTGTTATCTGTAAATTTATCAAGAAGAATATTATTTTTGCCCATAAGTACAAGATAACTTTGTTCACCAAAATCAAGCATAACGACATTGTTTTCTTGATTAATTGATTTTTGAAATCTTATGCTTACGTCATTACTTTGTGTTGTTTGAGCAACTGCTTCTTTTTTTGGTTCTTGAGTCTCTTTAAATAACCAAGATGCCTGTTGATGTTTAGGTTTCGCAGGTGTAACCTTCTTTTTTATAAAGAAAAGCAGACCTATACCTACAATCAGTATTGCTATAACTATATAGTAACTTTGCTGTATATCATCACTCTTTTTTGTCGGAAGCATGCTTAATGATGGTGAAGTTGCTTTTTTGATTGGTGCACTAGTCTTTTGCGGTGCTGTTTTAGTTGCAAATCTAAGTCTTAAGCCATAAGCATCAGATGTTTTAGAGGCCTTTAAACCAACAGATGATGGCACTAACGCAATTATTTTCGTATAGCCTGACATTGGTGTTATGCTTAGAGATTTTATATATTTTGAAGAGAGTTGTTTTAGTTTTGCTGACTCTATTGAAGCATCTTGAAGTTTAATAGTTATAGTTGAATTGCCAATACTCTGTTTAATTACACCATCATAAGGTGTATCAAAAGTTATCATTACATCAACTCTATCTGTTCTGTCATATATATTGTAACTTAAAATTTTTGAAGCGTATAAAGAAAAGGGGAGTAGAAAAAGCAGCAGATATTTAATCATAGTTTTTCTTTAGATAAGTGGTATAAAACTGCACTAGAGTCTAATATCTCATTTATACGAATAGCAAGATTTTTTTCATAAACCATAACCTCACCCTTGCCTAAAATACGACCATTGACATAAGATTCTACACTCTCACCAGCAGGTTTTTTAAGGTCAATTATAGAGCCTTTTTTAAGTTTTAAAATATCAGCGACAGAGAGTTCAGTTTCACCTAAATCAGATATGAATTCAACTTCCATATCCAATAATCCAGAGTAGTTCATCCATGACAATTCCTCATCCGGATTGTATTTCGGTGCTGGTTCCCCGTACTGGTGATTGCGTCTCTTTCTTGTCAACTCAGTTCCTTAATGGCTATAATCATCTCATCATCTTCCACTTTAATAACTTTAACTTGATCATAATCAAAATCAAACAGGTCTATCTTCTCAAAATGGGGAGTACTGATAACAAAAGGGTTTGCATTTTCCTCTTCTGCTATAACTTTAGCACTTCCAACAATCTGATTAACAGTCTCTAGCATCATATCTATCAATGTCTCCTCATCACTCTCATCTTCTTCAAGAAACAGTGTTGAAATCCTTTGTGCAAAACTAGGTGATGCCCCTACATAAACTCTATGATTAATTTTATCTAGAGTCTCTATATCTATGTAAGCAATAAGTGTTCTCATTTTAGAAACGTTATCATGTACTTCATGAGGTGCTCTGATTTGGTGGATACAAAATTTTTCTGAAGCTTCGATTATAGTTTTTAACATTATTTAAACCCTTAATTAGGATTATTATACTTGAATGAATCTCAAAGTAAAATTAAACAATGCTTTAAGATGTTATAATTCCAAAAAAGTTTTAATATGACAGAATTGATTTTCTTAGGTATTGGTGTCGGTGCAATAGCTGGCTTCTTTGGTATTGGTGGGGGTGGCATATTAATTCCCATTTTACTTTTTTTAGGTTTTGAGATTAAAGAAGCAATAGGTATATCTATTGTACAGATGGTTTTTAGTTCTATATATGGAAGTTACTTAAATTATAAAAAAGGCACCCTTGATATAATAATGATAACTACCATTGGTATTGGTGGTTTTGTTGGTGCTCTTTTGAGTGGAGATATTACAGCAAATTTTAGCGATAAAGCTTTAGAGATAATATTTTTATCTTTTATGTTTTTTTCACTTTTAAAGATGTTTTTTAAAACCAAAGAGAATAGAGTTCAAAAAGATGTAAATAAAATCACTCTTTTTGTTATAGGTTTTATTATAGGTATTATCAGTATGACTATTGGTGTAGGTGGAGGTCTTTTGCTTATACCGATTCTAGTTGGATTCTTACATGTAGAGCTAAAAAAGGCTATATCAGCAGGATTGTTTTTTGTGGTATTTTCTTCTGTTTCTGGGCTTATCTCACACTCACTAAGTCGACATATAGATTTTGAGAGTGGAATTATAATAGGTTTTGCTTCACTATTTGGAGTTTATTTTGGAATTATTTTTAAAGATAAGATAGACAGTGAGTTACAAAAAAAATTATTAATAGGTTTTTACTTTTTAATAATTATATATTTAATAAATAGGATATTTATAAATGCGTAAAAAAGATGTCATCACAATAACTGGTGCAAGAGAAAATAATCTAAAAAATATTTCACTGACTATTCCGAAAAATGAGTTGGTTGTCTTTACTGGTTTAAGTGGTAGCGGGAAGTCGACACTGGCTTTTGATACCCTTTATGCAGAGGGGCAAAGACGGTACATGGAATCTTTATCATCTTATGCTAGACAGTTTCTTGATCGTGTTGGAAAACCTGATGTTGACAAGATAGAAGGTCTTACTCCGGCTATTGCAATTGATCAAAAAACAACATCCAAAAATCCTCGCTCAACCGTTGGAACAATTACAGAAATATATGACTACTTTAGACTTTTATATGCCCGAGTCGGTGTTCAGCACTGTCACAGATGTAAGAAAGTTATTTCACAAATGTCTGCTTCGGATATTGTTGGTGAAGTCGGAGAGCT
>DAOVJL010000135.1 GCA_030673275.1 Sulfurimonas sp. | reverse complement strand
TAATATCTTATCGCTTATCTCACCTCGTGCAGAAGAGATAATAATTGGAATACTAGATATCTCTCTGATTTTTTTACATACATCAAAACCATCCATTTGAGGCAACATCAAATCAAGCACAACTAGAGAGTAGGTATCTATGTTTTTTTCAAGATGTGCCAATGCATCATTTGGTTTAGCAAAAGAGCTTACTTCAAAATCATAGTTTTGAAGATAGTCTTGAATAAGTGTCTGCATATCTAGATCATCTTCAATTAGTAGAATATTTTGTGTCATTTTACTTTCCACTCATTAAAATAGTATATAAACTTAGATCTCTGTTTTTTATTTAAAATAAGATGTATACTATTTAATAACTTAATCTCTATTTCATTTGTTTTTTTATATAGCTCATTATTTAATTTGTTTAACTGCTCTATATTTAAAATATCTTTAGTAAAAAGTTTTTTTCTTTTATCTTCAATAGCTTTTTTATAATCTCTAAAATCCTTTAATTCCATTCTAAACTCTTGTAAAAGCTTTTTTATTTTTTTATTTTGTTGTTCTGATAGCTCTAGGTGGGAGAGTTCTTTATTTATATGATGAATATCATGACTTGCAAATAGACCGGTAAAGAGCAGTAATATAATTATAAGTTTCACATCTATATCCTACTATCAATTTATGTATTTTAATATCTTTATCATTTAATAAACCTTGTTCAATATTTTTATGACAAGCCTTACAGTTCAATATATTTCCTATTTTTTACGCTTAAAGACATTTTTTGTATATCTTTATGTCTTTTTTTCCAGTATGGTGTTTCAGTAATAGCTATTGTATCATTACCTTCCATACTTTTTAAAATTTGAATTCTATTTTTTAGCTTCTACTCTTAGAGCATTCATAAATTATTGTATTTGAGTATTTATAATTTAATATTTTTTAAACGTAAAGCATTAACAATAACAGATACGGAACTGAAACTCATAGCCGTTGCTGCAATAACCGGTGAAAGCAAAATACCAAAAAACGGGTAAAGAAGACCAGCCGCAATCGGAACTCCGGCACTATTGTAAATAAAAGCAAAAAATAGGTTTTGTCTAATATTTTTCATAGTGGCGCGACTCAGTTTTAACACTTTTACAATTCCAAGTAAATCACCTTTTATCAGAGTGATTCCTGCGCTCTCTATGGCTACATCAGTTCCAGTTCCCATAGCAATGCCCACATCTGCTGATGCTAATGCCGGTGCATCGTTTATGCCATCCCCTGCCATTGCTACAATTTCCCCACTTTTTTGTAACTGTTGTATGACTTTTGCTTTGCCCTCAGGCATTATATTTGCGTAAATTTCATCAATACCTAGTTTTTTTGCGACAGCATTGGCGGTAGTCTCGTTATCACCGCTTAACATAACAACTTTGATACCTTCGGCTCTAAGCTCTATAATTGCATACACAGATGTTAATTTAACAGGATCTTCTATCCCAATAATAGCGCTAAATTTAGAATCTATTGCCATAAAAACAACGCTTTTACCCTCTTTGCGTAAAGTATTGGCTTTTTCTGTCATATTTTTTGTTGATATATTTAAACTTTCTAAAAAGTTTTCACTTCCTAGTACTATCTTTTTATTCTCAATATTGCCGACAAGACCTCTCCCTGTAATAGCTTCAAAATTATCTACATGTAAAAACTCTATATTCTCATCTTTTGCATATTCTACTACTGCTTCTGCCAAAGGGTGCTCACTCACACGCTCCAAACTTGCAGCATATTTTAAAACATCTTTTTTATCAAAACCATCTTCCACAATTAAGCTGGTTACTTTGGGTTTTCCTTCTGTAAGTGTTCCTGTTTTATCTACAACAAGAGTATTTACTCTCTCCATTGTCTCCAAAGTTTTAGCATCTTTTATTAAAATTCCAAAAAGTGCAGCTCGTCCGGTTCCAACCATAATAGAGATTGGTGTTGCAAGACCTAAAGCACATGGACATGCAATAATTAAAACAGCGACTGCAGCTACAATAGCGTATGCCAAACGAGGCTCAGGACCCCATAACCACCATCCAAAAAAAGCCAACAGTGCAAATAACACAACGGCTGGTACAAAATAGCCAGATACCGTATCTGCCAGTTTTTGAATGGGTGCACGAGAGCGTTGAGCAAGTGCAACCATATGCACTATTTGTGAAAGCATAGTATCACTTCCTACTCTCTGTGCCACCATGACCAAGGTGCCATTTTTATTTAATGTTGCACCAATTAAAGAATCATCTTTACTTTTGGAAATAAGCATAGATTCTCCCGTTATCATTGATTCATCAAGATTACTTTGTCCATCAAGTACGATTCCATCAACAGGAATTTTTTCTCCAGGTTTAATTCTTAGCTTATCGCCAACATGAATCAGCTCAAAGTTTATATCCTCTTCATTACCATCCTCATCTATTATACGATGAGCCTGTTTTGGTGCAAGATTCAACAGTGTTTTAATCGCACTGTTTGTTTTACCTCTTGCTTTTAGCTCTAAAACTTGCCCCAAAAGTACCAAGGTCGTAATAACAGCTGCTGCTTCAAAATATACATGTACCAAGCCCTCTTTTGTCTGCATAAGCGGTGGAAAAATCTCAGGTAAAAAAAGTGCAAAGATACTATAAATATATGAAGAACCTACACCTATCGCAATTAGAGTAAACATATTTAAGTTCCATGTTTTTATTGATTGATATCCGCGTACAAAAAAAGGCCATCCACCCCAAAGTACTACAGGTGATGCTAAAATGAATAAAAACCATTGAATACCTAACATTGAAACGCCGCTTGGCAAATACTCCGGAACTAAATCATTTATCATAGCTACTATAAACACAGGTAGTGCAAGAGTAAAACTAATCCAAAAACGTTTACTCATATAATTTAATTCTTGATTATCTTCACTATCATCATTGGATTTTGCTGTCATTGGTTCCAATGCCATTCCACATTTAGGACAACTGGCAGGATAATTTTCTATAATCTCAGGATGCATTGGACATGTGTATTGTGTAAAAGTTGCAGAAATATTTTCTATCTCTTTTTCATTGATTTCATCCATAAGAGACTCCTTTTAAGACTTATAAAGTTCTCTGAGCTGAATATTTACTCTTATTTCTATGTTTATATGTATTTTATCTATATAGTGTGTAGAGTCTGTGTATAAAAAATATTAAATAAAACTACCATATATAACTGTTAAGTATTGTTTGCAACACAATAAATTAGATATATAGACATTACAAAGACTTTGTAAAGAAATTGTAAAGGAATTGTATAGACAATCTTTACACTCTTCTTTTATACTTAAGATATATAAAGATTAAATTCGTAGGGAGACAAGATGAAAACATCAGCAATCACAGCTCTGTTACTAGCTTCAACATTAGTAACATCTGTATACGCAATAGAGAATGTAAAAGTAGACGGGAAGGCGAAGTTGTGGTATCAGACTGGTATAAAGGATAATACTACAAAAGACATGTTTCAACAAGAGAGTACTAGTGGACAAGCCGCATTGGAGCTTGGAGCAAAAGCGGACATCGCAGATGGTCTAAAAGGCAAGGTGAGTCTAATCGCATTAAGCACTCTTGGCTTAGAGAAAAGTTTTATAAGTGCTATCCCATCAGCTGGTGCAGGACATGAAAATGGTAACTACTATAGAACACAGGTATGGGTTACAGAAGCAAATCTTGACTACAAGATTGATAACACATCAATAATCGTTGGTCGTCAAGCTCTTAATACACCGTTGCTTTTTACAGAGCGCTGGAACGCATCATTTAATACTTTTGATGGAGCTCTTGTAATCAACAGTGATATCCCAAACACTACTTTAGTAGCTGGATATGTAAATCAACATAATGGTTCGGGTGGAATTGGTGGAGGTACAACAACGCACAATGGTGAATCTTTCGGTTTCGGAAGTAGCTATGCTGGTGGTGTTGTAACTGATGGTAAAAAAGGAGCATACGCTTTTGGTGCGATGATAAAACCAATAGATAACTTCGCCGTCAATCTGTGGTACTACAATGTAAACTCAAATTTTACTGCTTATTGGGCAGATGCCAGCTACAAAGCTTCTGGTCTGTTTATGGGCGTACAAAATGCTGGAATAGATGTAGGGGCTTCTGGTGTAGATAATGCTATGGTAACAGCAGTAAAACTAGGTTATACAATGGATAAACTAAATCTTAACGCTTCTTACTCAATTACTGATGAAGGTAATGCAGGTACAGCAACTATTGCCAACTTTGCAACTAGTGATAAATCAAAAGTATATACACAAGCTGTATTTCAAGATGGTGCTGTAGTTGGAACACGTGATACAGAAGCTTGGAGACTTGGAGCTAGTTATAAGTTTGACAATCTAAAACTTATTGCCTTTTTACAAAACACAGATCAAGATTCTAGTACAATGGATGAAGGTACAGAGTTTGACCTTATCT
>DAOVJL010000066.1 GCA_030673275.1 Sulfurimonas sp. | reverse complement strand
TTTTGCCTCTGCTCATTTAGATAACTTTTTGAGCCAATACACTCATATTTGTATTATCATATGAGTTATTTTGTATACTTTTAACAATATCATCAGATGTGATGTTTTTTGCATCATAAACAACAATAATTACTTCATCATCAGGCTTTAAAAATGTTGTCTCTCCGTAAGGGGTATATCTTGTAGCCCCGATACTGATAACAGCTTCTTGCGGGTATTGACATGTAGATATATACTCACTTAAAGGCTCAAGCGGTCCAAAGTCTTTTTGCGTGTTTATTTGATTAACCATCCAATCAAGTAATTTTTCGTAAAAGTAGCTGTAACCACTTAGCTCAACATCTTCACCATAAGCGTGAACTTTACCATTACGACGTAAAAAACTGCAAATTGAGTAGTTATCCATAATTCCACCGTTACTGAATTTATCAATAGCGATTAGATTGTCACTTATCCCTTTAGAAGAAGTTCCCCAGTTTTTTTTATCGCTAATCTTGCTGGCACCTTTTACCCTTATAGAGCAGTCATTGTAAGCACCAAAATGAGTTGGGATAATTTTAGAGAGTTTATTGTCTTTATATTCAAGTCTACATGTCAATCCAACTTCCGGTTCTGCTTGAACATTTACATTTCTGTTTGGTAGTTTAATTGTATCTGAAGAAAGAGGATAGGTGTTTAAAATATCTTTGGCCGTTTCTACATGTAGAGGCAGATAAAAAGGAAACATCCCTTTTGGAGCCGCTTCATCCGCTGTGATGATATCTTTGAAATCTTCCGCTTCACCCGCTTGGTCTAGATGAAGCGCAAAGTTTCCAGCGATGCCAAGACCAAGAAAAGTACTATACTTTTCCATTTGCTTTAGCCTCAGCATACTCTTCATAAGTACCTTTGAAGTCAGTCACACTGCCATCTGCATGAATCTCAATAATACGACTTGCGAATGCGTCAAGTAACTCACGGTCATGAGATACACAGATAACATTTCCTTTGAAGCTTAAAAGTGCTTCACCAAGTGCAACGATCGCCTCAAGATCAAGGTGATTTGAAGGCTCATCTAAAATTAGAAAGTTTCCACCCTCCAGCATCATTTTACTAAGCATCATTCTATGTTTTTCACCACCAGAGATACTTACAACTGATTTTTCTTGCTGTTCACCATTAAATAGCATACGACCTAAACAGTTTCTAATCTCTGCAATATCGCGTTTAGGGTCAAATGCTCTTAACCAATCATAAAGAGTACCATCTCCACTAATTGTATCTGCAGTATCTTGTGGGAAGTAAGAGTTCTCAATAGTAGCACCCCAATTAACTTCACCAGAATCTGGTTTCATCTCTTCCATGATGATTTTAAGAAGAGTTGTTTTACCAGCCCCATTTGGTCCGATAAGTGCAACTTTTTCATTTGGGTCAAATTTTAGATTTATATCTTTTAAAACTTCATTTCCATCATCATAAGTGTGGTTTACACCGACAATATTTAGTGCTTCGTCACCCATAACTCTCTTTGCTTTAAAAACGATACTTGGATCACGGCGAGATGATGGTTTTATATCTTCAATCACTAGTTTATCAAGTTTTCTTTGTCTTGAAGTTGCTTGTTTTGCTTTAGAAGCATTCGCAGAGAATCTTCTAACGAAAGCTTCTAGTTCATCTTTTTCTTTTGATTTTTTAGCATTATCAAGTTCCATTTGCTTCGCGATAACATTAGCAGCAATATACCAGTCATCATATGTACCGGTAAATTCACGAATTTTTTGATAATCAACATCAAGTATGTTAGTTACAACAGCATTTAAAAAGTGTCTATCGTGAGAGATAACAACCAGTGTACCCTCATGTCTTTGAAGCTCATTTTCTAACCAGCTAATAGTTTCAATATCTTGATTATTCGTAGGTTCATCAAGAAACAGAACATCTGGTTTTGGATATAAAACCTGTGCCAATAAAACTTTGAACTTATCTGCAGAGTCTAGTGTGCTCATTAGATTTTGATGCTGATCTGCAGGTATACCTACATTTTCAAGAATCTTAGCGATATTTACATCATATTCGTAAGTTGGGTCTTCTTCTACGCAGATTACTTCTAAGTCTGCAAGACGATTGTTTACAGCATCATCTTCGAAGTCACCGGTAGCGTATAACTCCTCTTTCTCTTTGATTGCATCATATAGTCTTTTGTTACCAAAAAGAACAGCATCCATAATTGTGTAATCTTCAAAAGCATACTGATTCTGACCTAAAACACCAACTTTGTTAGCTTTAGGGATGATAACATCACCCTCGTATTCATTAATCTCGCCAGAAAGAATCTTTAAAAAAGTAGTTTTTCCAGCACCGTTAGCACCGATTAGTCCATATCTTTTATGACGGTCTAGTTTGAGGTTTATGTCTTGAAATAGAACTCTATTTCCAAAGCGCATAATTAAATTATTTACATTTACCATTGTTATTATTTCCTACTATTAGGTCTCGTATTATTTCAGTAAAACTAAAATAATATTCAGTCACTAAAGCTTTGCTTTTGGCAAAAATAATTAGTGATGAGTATGCCTATTATTTTACTAAAGAAAATTCTGCTTCGCAGACCGCTTCAGCTATTTTTCGCGGATTATATCTAAAAGTTATTTAAAGCCTGTTTATTACTTTAATTTAGAACTTGGTTTATCCCAGAAGTCTTCATCTGGTTTACCTTTAACGATATTTTTCATATATTTCTCTTCAGTTCTAGCAATTTCTGCACGAATAAGGTTAACCATAGCTTTTTGTGATGCTATTGGCTCTGGAAGTACACAGTAATCACCTTCAATTAATTCATCATTAAATTTATCTTGGTCAAAATTCTTTCCAAGATATTGAACAATATATCTTAAGTCTCTCTCTGCATTTCCTAGACATGATGTTGCACCGGGTGATGGTGTCATATTAAAAATTAAACCTTCGCCGGTAAATATAGAAGCTTCACCAAGCATTAGTTTTTGTTTGTCTTTATCCAATACTTGAGGACGAACACCACCGAAACCTTTAGCATACTCAAATTCATCAAGTTTAAGACCAGGTACAATTTTTTGAGCATCTTTTAAAAATAGACGTTTGTTGAAAAATGGAATTTCAAAAAGAAAATTTCTAAAGATATAACTACGGATATCACTTTCTCTTAAAAGTTTCCATAGTGCTGTCGCAATCTTAGAATCAAAACGAAGAGTCTTCCAGAAGTCCAGATATGTACCACTCTTATAGCGTTCTAATTTTGGTAACATTAAAGCAGTTGGACCAAAACGAGTATTCCCATCAGCTAGTACGTCAGGGTCTCCGTGAAGGGCTGCAAATGGAAGTTTTGGATTTTGTATCATGTAGACTTTACCATTTAAAAGTTTTTGGTTTGTCATGTAAAAACTACCAGCTACAGGTAAACATCCAAGTTCTAGACCAAAGCCCATTTTATGGGCTAAAAATAGAGAGTGAGCACCAGCGTCTACAACAACAAAGTCAGCATAATATGTATCTTCTTCTGTTTTTACAACGTAACCACGTTTTTTACTTTTTTCAATATTTAAAACTTCTGTATTTAGAAATAGTTCTACCTTAGTATCTTTCTCATTTTTGGCATTTTGAATTAATGATTTTGACATCTTTCCAAAATCAACTGTTGTCCATTCACCTCTTGCACCGATACCCACTATTTTTTCTGCTCTTTCATTACCATCTTCATCAAATACTACACGAGGCTCTAGCTCTTTTAGTTTCTCTTTATTCCAGACTTCTAAATATGGAAAAAGTTCTGAAAACTCTTCATAGCGATGCAGTAAAAATTCAACCTCTTTTTTACCAACACCCAGAGCCATCTTCTGGTGTGAGAAGATTATTTCATTTTGGTAATTGTATTGCAGACAATACTTTTCAACCATCTTTGCCGTACGTTTTGTAACGGCTGCTTTTTCTAGAGTGTAGTTAGTCTCAATATCACCCACATGTATTGTTTGAGAATTACTCGTACCACTAGAATTTAGAGTTGCTATGTCTTCATATTTTTCAATAATACCGATTGAGTTTATATCAGTATATCTTGCAAGTTCATATGCTAGAGCTGCACCAGATATGCCAGCTCCTACAATAATTACCTCAAAGTTTTTTGTAGCCATTTGAAATTTTCCTGTAAATAAAATATTTATGCGGATTATAACTTATTTATAATAAAATATCTTATGCAAATAAGAGAATTAGATTTAAAAGAACTGTTAACAGCTTATGAGGTAGTTTCTCAGCTTCGTACTTCTTTATCATACAAGGAGTTTGAGGATTTGATATATGATATGAGAGACATGGACTATAAGATGTTAGGGATTATGGATGGAGAAGTACTTATAACTTATGCAGGTGTTGCTGTTTCTACAAATCTTTATCATAAAAGACATCTTTATATATATGAACTAGTGACTGATGAAAAGTACAGGGATAAAAAATATGGAAAAATGATGCTTGATTATCTTCATGATTATGCAAAAATGGGTATGTGTGAGAATATAGTTTTATCTTCTGGATTTGAGAGAGAAGATGCCCATAGATTTTATAAAAAAAATGGTTTTATAAAAAAAAGTTTTGTTTTTTTAAAGGCTATTAAGCAGGAAGTTTGATAAAAAAACAAGCTCCTTCAGGTTGAAATTCAGGAGATAATTCAGCTGGGTATGTATTTAAAAAATCATAATTATGAGTTTTATTCATCTTATTATTTTAATTGATTTTATATTAAAATATGTTATAGTATTAAATGTGATGTGAGGGGTATTTATGAATCTTTCTGACAGAGTAATATTAATAGTAGATGATGTAAGTGAAAATATTCAAGTTGCATCAAATGTTTTAAAACCACTTGGTTCTGCACTCTCTTTTGCTAAGAGTGGAAAAGAAGCGCTTAGAATAATAAAAAATCAAAAACCAAGCCTTGTACTTTTAGATGTAACAATGCCGGAGATGGATGGTTATGAGGTGTGTAAAATTTTAAAAGATGATATTTTATATAGTGATATTCCTGTTATATTTGTAACTGCAAGAAATAATATAGATGATTTAGTTAAAGGCTTCAATTGTGGTGGTATTGATTATATTACAAAACCTTTTCATAAGAGAGAACTTTTTATTCGTGTAAAAACGCATCTTCAAAATTTTGTAATACAAGAACGTATAAAAGAACAGCTTGATTATTTACTGCAAGAGCATAAAAGACTTAAGCTGTTTAATTCACAACAGTCAAAAATGGCTTCTGTTGGAGAGATGCTTGCGTCAATCTCTCACCAATGGAAGCAACCGCTCTCAGCTATTTCAATGAGCACAGCAGACACTAAGATAAAAGAACTGCTTAAAGACACCCCTGATGAAGCGGTAATAAATAATTTAGAAACAATTGAAAAACAGATAGAATTTATGATTAGTACTATGCATAATTTTAAAAACTTTTTTAAACCAGATAAAGAAAAAACTAAATTTTCATTAATGCAAAGTAGTTATGAATTGATTAATCTTTTTTCAAAAAATTTTATTGAAAACAATATAGTTATTAATTTACACTCTAAAAATGAACGCGATATAGAAGTGTTTGGTTATGAAAATATGTATAAACAAGCATTAATAAATATAATAGCAAATGCAGCAGATGCAATTATAGAAAATAGTTCTGATAATAAAGATATATATGTAGAATGCGATAGTGATGGTGAGTATGGAATCGTAACTATCACAAATTATGCCGGTCAAATTCCAGAGGAAAATATAGATAAGATTTTTGACCAATTTTTTACAACCAAGGGAGATAGAGGAAGCGGAATTGGTCTGTCAATGACGAAGCAAATTATAGAGGATTTAGACTCAGGTAAAGTTACTGCAGAAAATATAGAAGATGGAGTTGTATTTACCATAAAATTACCATTAAAGTAGTTCTACAAGTAAATTAATTTATCCGCAACACTTTTTAAATTTTTTGCCACTCCCACATGGACAACTTCCATTTCTTTCAATTTTAGAGTTATAAAATTCTCCACTTTCATATAGCCAATTGCCGTCTTCAAAAATAAAGTTACTTTTTTCATGAAGCACTTTAATAATATTTTTTTCACGATAATATGCTTTGAATTCAACTATAGATTCGTAAGCATCTAGCACATCTAGTTTTAGCCATTGTAGAGGAACTGAATTACGCAATTCCTCTATGGTTTGATTTAGAGATGTTTTTGCAAGATAATCCCAATCTTTTCTTATAAAGGCATCATATCTGCTTATCATAAGCTCTTTTGGTGTCATAAATTTTTCTAGCTTTGCTCTTTTGTTGCTTGGATAATAGCTTGAACTACACTTGGGTCTTCAAGTGTTGAGATATCCTGAGTAATCTCTTCTCCAACTGCAATAAGACGAAGAATACGACGCATAATTTTTCCAGAACGAGTTTTTGGAAGTCCCGGAACAAACACAAAACGGTCACATTTAGCAAATGCACCCACCTCATTTTTTATAATGTTATTTATCTCTTTTGCCATTTCATCAAATCCAGCATGCTCTGTAAGATTTAAAATAACAAAAGCACAAAGTGATTCACCTTTAATGTCATGCGGTTCAGATACAACAGCAGATTCTGCAACAAACTCTGCATTTCCGATGCTCGCTTCAACTTCAGCAGAACCGATACGATGCCCAGATACGTTCATAACATCATCAGTACGGCCAGTAATTGTAATGTAGCCTTTCTCATCAACCATCGCACCGTCACCTGAAAAATAAACTGGCTCTCCATCTTTTTTACAATCACCAAAGTATGATTTTTTAAATCTATCTGGATCTCCCCAAACATTTCTAATCATCGCAGGCCAAGGTTTAGTTATACAAAGAAGACCTTT
>DAOVJL010000221.1 GCA_030673275.1 Sulfurimonas sp. | reverse complement strand
GGAATAGGTCTTACTAAAATTGAAAGTGAAGCAAACCTTGATATGTTGTTACCGTTTCTAAACCAGATGGACCTTAGATATTTTTATGTAGAAAAATTTATAGATTATGATAATACAGATTTTAGAGTAGATATAGTTGATGGAGAGTTTGTCGGTTGTTATGGAAGAAAAGCAAGCTCAACAGACTGGAGAACAAATGTTACCTCCGGTGGTAGCGTATTTATGCGAGAAGCAGACGATGAACTTATAAATATTGCAAAAAAAGCGGTAAAAGCTTGTGAAGTTGATATAGCTGGTGTAGACATTCTTTATGATAGAGAAAAAGAAGAATATGTAGTTTTAGAAGTAAATGGTCTTCCAGCATTTGCAACACCGGAACAAGAAAAAATCGGTCTTGACTTTAATGATAAAAAAATTGATTTAATAGTTGATTTAATTGACAAAAAAACAAAGAAAAAAGGATAAAAAATGGCAAAGAAACAGCAACTTCCGAAATTAGGATTTTTATATTTAGATTATGTGCTTAGATTTTTTGATTATAGCAATTTTAAAGGTTGGCCAGATAAGATTGAGGCAGTTACATACCATTGGAAAAATGACAAGACAAGATTTATAAATGAAGTTAAAAGAAAAAAAATTGATGTTTTAGTTGGAAATATTCCGGCAACAGCGTATGAAACTTTTAAAGAGATAGCGCACGCACTTCCACATGTAAGATTTATTCCATCAATAGAGACACAATTTTCTAATAAATCAAAAGAGAATGTAACATTATTTTGCCGAAAGTATAATATACAAGCTCCAAAAACATTAATAACTTATGATGAAAAAAAGGCAGATAAATATTTTAAAAATTGTCACTATCCCCAGATTATAAAAAGAAGTTATGGTGCATCAAATTATGGCGGATACTATGTTCATAAGGTAGATGACTACAAAGAGGCAAAAGCTTTACTAAAAGAGAAAAAGTATAAACCTGTATATTCACAAGATGGAATCCCATTAAAAGACAGTGGAGATCTTCGTGTTATGTTAATAGGACATAAACCAATATGTGCATTCTGGAGATACTCAGGTTCTGGTGAGTGGATAACAAATACTTCTCAAGGCGGTAGTATGAGTTATGAAAATGTTCCTATGAATGCGCTTGAATTGGCTGTTAAGGCATCTAAAGCTGCGAAGGCAGAGTATTGGGCTTGTGATATAGCAATTGATGAAAATACAGATGAACCTTATATCTTAGAATGTGCAACTGCTTTTGCTGCATTTCCATATGTAAGAGATTGGATTGGTCAATACATTATGTGGGATTTAAGTGGTGGTAAATTTAAACTTCCACATGTACCTCTTTTTTCATGGGAAGAGCTGGGTAAAATGGATCCTTCTGTTTTAAGAACTCTAAGACATTTATACTTTTCAAAATATGAACCATCGGTTGATGGTACATACTGGTTAACTGATAAAGGTAATTTTGATATGGAGTTAACAGATGATTCAAATCCTTCTGATGTACCTCCAAGTATAGAGCCACCTCTCTCTGAAGATAAACTTCCAGAAATGGTAAAAGGAAAAAGTGAACCTGAGTCATCTGAAATACCAGAAGATGAACTTTATGATATAAAGGATGTTTCTTTAACAGAGCTTATGACTTTGCAAGGAATGGAAGAGGATGTTGCAGTAAATATTAAAGAGTTGATTAGTGATAAAAAGATTAATACATTTGAAAAACTATCAGAGTATTTTACAGCTTCAAAAGAGCAGATCAAGCAATGGTCTGAATTTTTTAAAAAATAATTTAAGGTTATAAATTGAGACAACAGTATACTTCATATGATGAGTGTGTAGAGTTTTTTGAAGCTGCGCAGAATAGTAATCCTAATCTTTTCAAGGTCGAATCAATTGGTAAGACTTGGGAAGACAGAGATATAATAGCAGTTAGTATCAGTAAAGACGTTAATACACATTTAGAAAAGCCAGCACTTTTTTATACAGGTACAATCCATGCGAGAGAGTGGATAGGTATAGAACTTTCACTTAATTTTGCAAAATATATTATGGATCATATAGATTATGACCCTAAACTCAATGCTATCCTAGATAGAACAACACTATATATGATTCCTTGTGCAAATCCGGATGGTTTTGAATACTCAAGAAATCACTTCTCTTTTTGGAGAAAAAATAGAAGAAAAAATGCAGATGGAAGTTTTGGTATTGATTTAAATAGAAATTTTAGTGTAGGTTTTACTCCAAATAAAAATACTACATCAAATGTTTATTCTGGACCAAGTGCTTTTAGTGAACCAGAAACTGCTGCACTGAGAGATTTTGTAACTTCTCATAAAAATATAACAATTGCATTGGACTATCATTCACAAGGTAATGTCTTTTTCCCAGCACACAACTTTATGCATGAAGATGCGCTTGATGCGGTTGATTTAAATATTTTGGCTTGTAATATGGCTGAAGAGATTAGAAAAGAATCAGGCAGAGAATATGGCGTACATATGGGAAAACCTCCTGTAAGTCTTATTTCAGGGAGCGGTAGGGAATTTTATTATTCGCAAGGTATATTGTCATTAGTTGTTGAAGTTGGTACTAGAAATATTAGTGACTATATAGAACATATGAGTGAGCATATTGATGAAAATATATCGGCACTTATGTTAGCCCTCTCAGAAGTTAATAATTATAAAAAAGAGAATTTTATACCTGTAGTTAAAAACTTTATTGCAGCAAGTGTAACTGAAAAAGAAGTAGAACTATCTTGGGATTATGTACTTAATAGTAAGGCCTATTTTGAGATATATCGCTCAAAAACAAGAAAAGGGTTTGCCCAAAGTTCTAATAGAATAGGAATGACAAAGCTAGGGACCTATACAGATAAAAATTTAACATCTTCCACAAATTATTATTACTATATTCGTGCAGTATGTAAAGATAGAGATATGAAATCTGCATTTAGTCAAATAGTAGG
>DAOVJL010000103.1 GCA_030673275.1 Sulfurimonas sp. | reverse complement strand
ACAAAAAGATTTTGCATTCAGTCTTTTTGATGGTGTTATGCAAAATCTTGAAGCTTGCGATAAGGCGATTGTTGATCATTTAAAAGATTGGAATTTTGAAAGACTAGGAAGTATAGAAAGAGCTACTCTTAGACTTGCAACTTTTGAGATACTTTTTGGTGAACTTGATTCTGCTGTTGTAATAAATGAAGCGGTTGAGATTACAAAAGCATTTGGAACAGAGCAGTCACCTAAATTTATTAACGGTGTTCTTGATGCAATAAGTAAAGATAAACCAGAGTAGTTTATGATAAAAAAAGTTATTTTATTTCTATTTTTTACCTCTTTAGCTTTTGGTGCAAACCAGTGTATTGTTTGTCATAAGGGTATAGAAGATATCAGAGACAGAGACTCTGGTATGATGAAAGAGATACTAAAAATCGCAGAAAAAGCTGGACATAAAGGCAATGACTGTATTGTCTGCCATGGTGGAAATCCAAAATCTAAAAGTAAAAAATATGCTCACAACGGCACAGTAAAATACTTTAAAGAGAACAAAGGTCCAAAGAATTACTATCCGGCACCTGGAAGCTCATGGATAAATGAGAATACTTGCGGGATGTGTCATCCTAATCAGGTTGGCGCTCAGATGAACTCACTTATGATGACAGAGCAGGGTAAGATTCAAGGTGCAATGTGGAGCTTTGGCGGTAAAGAGGGGTATAATCACACTGCTGGAAACTATGATACTAAAAACCCTGATAATCCTGATGACAGACTAGGGACTGATGTATATAAAAAATATATGCAAAAGCTCGCAAAAATGGAACCGCAAGCCTTTCCAGAGGAGATGCATGAACTTCCAGATGCTCCAACTGTAGAGGAGATTCACAAAGATCCATCTTTGGCTGTATATACTTACCTCCGTCAAGAATGTTTGAGATGTCATACAGGAAGTAAAGGACGTTTTGAACGTGGTGATTACAGAGGAATAGGGTGTTCATCTTGTCATGTCCCATACTCAAACGAGGGATTCTATGAAGGTAATGATAAAGAAACATCTAAAAAAGAGAGAGGGCATATGCTCACTCACCAGATTCAAAGTTCACGTAAAGTAAAGGTTCAAGTAAATGATATAAATTATTCTGGAGTTCCTGTTGAGACTTGTTCTACATGTCATAACCGCGGTAAAAGAATTGGAGTCTCATATCAAGGTTTGATGGAGACAGAGTATCAGTCAACTTTTGACAGTGAGGGAAATGCTCAACCAAAACTTCACACAAAAAGATATCTTCACATGCAAGAGGATGTTCATTATCAAAAAGGGATGCTATGCCAAGATTGTCATACATCAAATGACCTTCATGGTGATGGTTTCTTAGGTGGTGCAAATGCCGCTGCTGTTGAGATTGAGTGTCAAGATTGTCATGGGACAACTAAAAAATATCCTTGGGAGTTGCCTATCGGTTACTCTGATGAGTTTAGCACAACAGAAGCAACCGGTGAAGCTAGGGGTGTTGCGCAAGATTTAGAAGA
Source organism: Sulfurimonas sp. (assembly GCA_030673275.1). Lineage (GTDB taxonomy): Bacteria > Campylobacterota > Campylobacteria > Campylobacterales > Sulfurimonadaceae > Sulfurimonas. The sequence goes on along the minus strand of DAOVJL010000103.1, from coordinate 3,860 downwards.
TTATCTAAAACAGGGCTATGTACCTGATAAAGAGGATGGTTATATTTTAACAGCTCGTGGAAACCCACTTCCAAAGGCTGTTAAAAAAGGTAATAAAATCATAATGAAGCTGGCAAGCGGAAAAGATATAGAGTTAAAACCATTAAAACTTTTAAAAGAGACCGAAGAACTTTCTCCAGCCGGACTACTTTCCATGGATACAATAGGGGTTCATAACTCGAGAATGGAATGTTATGCCTGTCATGCGACTTGGGCACCACAGTGTTATGGTTGTCATGTAAAAATTGATTACTCCGATGGTAAGAAAAATATTGATTACGTTCAAGCTTCTCATGATCAAGACAAACATGGCACAACCGGTGGAATGCGTGATTTGAAAAAGTATTTAGTTCCTGGTAAAGTTACAGAGACTAGAAGTTATCTTCGTTGGGAAGACCCGGCACTTTCTCAAAATGGTGAAGGTCGTGTAAGTCCAACAGTTCCAGGGTGTCAGACTACTATTACGGTTATCGGTAAAGATGGAAAAGCACTTCTTCAAAATCATATTTTTAAGATTCCAAATGTAGAGGGAGCAGGCGAAGAGGGACAAAATGCAATTGATATGGCACCAATTCAGCCTCATACAATTCAAAAAGTAGCTCGTACATGTGAATCATGTCATGCAAGTGACAAAGCTTTAGGACTTGGCGTTGGCGGTGGAAAACTAAATGCAGATCCTAGTAAAACTACTATTATTGATTTGATGTCAGCTGATAGAAAAATTTTGCCAAAAAGAACAGATGAGCAGATGCCGGCAATACCAAATCTTAAACATGATTATTCTCAGTTTATAGATGAAAACGGAACTCAGCTGATGACTGTTGGACATCACTTCAAACTTTCAGGTCCTCTCTCAAAAGAGCAGAGAGATAAACTAGATCGCAGAGGTATTTGTCTCTCTTGTCACCAAGATATTCCAAAAGGAAATTTAGCAGTGTCAGCAATGGTGCATATTACAAAAATGGCAGGATATAAAGTAGATGCAAAAGAGCATGGCGGTATATTAAACAAACTTCTAAATCTTGGAGCTTGGATACAGATTATTGTTGGATTTTTTGTTAGCATGCTGTTTTTATATGGAATTTATGCAATGTTTTTTAAGAGAAAACCTAATAATCCGCGAAATGAAGGGTGGAAATAGTTATAAATGAAAAGACTGACTAAAGAAGAGGCACTTGATTTAATCAAAAATGCAGACTTAAAAGAGCTGGGTCGCAAAGCAACAGCTCGTAAAAAAGAGTTACACCCAAAAAGTATAACGACTTTTGTAGTAGATAGAAATATTAATTACACTAACATTTGCTGGGTTGATTGTAAGTTTTGTGCATTTTATAGACATGAAAAAGATACCGATGCTTATGTTTTAACATTTGATGAGATAGATGAAAAGATAGATGAACTTTTGGAAATTGGCGGAACACAAATACTTTTTCAAGGTGGAGTTCACCCTAAACTAAAGATAGAGTGGTACGAAGATTTAGTTGAACACATCCATACTAAATACCCAACTATTACTATTCACGGTTTTTCATCCATTGAGATTGACTTTATAGCTAAGGTCTCTCGCATAAGTGTTGAAGAAGTTTTAGAGAGACTCAAAGTTAAAGGTCTTGCTTCTATTCCTGGTGCCGGAGCTGAAATACTCTCAGATAAAGTTCGTGATATTATCGCACCAAAAAAGATTGATAGTGATGTGTGGATTGATATTCATAGAAAAGCACATAAACTAGACATAATGTCCACAGCAACTATGATGTATGGGACAGTTGAGAGCGATGAAGATATAATTGATCATTTTGATATGGTAAGAAATCTGCAGGATGAAACAGGTGGCTTTCGTGCATTTATCATGTGGAGTTTTCAATCTGATAATACTGAGCTTTTACGTCAGATTCCAGATATGGATAAGCCATCTTCAAATCGCTATTTAAGACTTCTGGCAGTTGCTCGTCTTTATCTTGACAATGTGGAAAATATCCAAAGTTCATGGGTAACACAAGGACCATATATAGGTCAGATGGCTTTAATGTTTGGAGCAAATGATTTAGGCTCGACTATGATGGAAGAGAATGTAGTCAGCAGTGCAGGTGCCAGCTTTACAATGGCAAAAGAGGAGATGGTTCATCTCATACGTGATATAGGTGAAACTCCGGCTATTCGCAATACAGCTTATGAGACTTTACAAAAGTTTGCATAGATGAAATACATTTTAATATTACTACTTTTAGGACATACAATGATGGCAGCAACTATAGAACATATTGAAGTTAACGGCAAACAGATACCGGTTATTTTTGAAGATGATAAAAGATTACCACTGGTAACGATGCAGTTTGTTTTTAAAAACAGCGGAAGTATTAGCGATACTGATAAAGCAGGTTTAGCTAAATTTAGCGCAAGAGTTATGGGTGAGGGAACTTCGCAACTTGGTTCATCTGCTTTTGCAGAGGCTCTTGAGAGTAAAGCTATTCATATCTCAGCATCTGCAGGTAAAGAGACTTTTGTGATGGAGCTAGGCTGTCTTAAAGAGGAGTTCAATACAGGACTTAAATATTTTGATTTACTGCTCAAAGATCCAAATTTTTCTCAAGAGGTTATAAAAAAAGTAAAAACTACAACACTTGGCGGACTTGCAAGAAAAGAGAACGATTTTGATTATATAGCTTCAACGGAGTTAAAAGCACTTCTTTTTGAAGGCAGTGTAATGGCAAATCCATCTACCGGAACAGTTGAGAGTGTAAAAAGTATTGAACTTAAAGATGTTAAAAAATTTATATCTGATAGCTTAGTAAGTTCAAAACTAATAGTAGTTGTTGGCGGTGATATTGATTTAGAAAAGTTAAAAATACAGATATCTAAGATTATAAAATCTATGCCTGTTGGTAAAGTAAGTGATGTAAAAAATTATTCTGTAGTTAAGAAACCTAAAGAGAAGATACTTAAAAAAGAGACGGAGCAGGCTTATATATATTTTGGTTCGCCATATAATATGAGTGTCGAATCTGATGATTATTATAAAGCAAGAGTGGCAACTTTTATTTTAGGTACCGGTGGATTTGGTTCACGTTTAATGGAAGAAATAAGAGTTAAAAAAGGACTTGCTTATTCAGCTTATGCGAGAGTACATGTAAGTAAATCAAGTTCATATATGAGTGGATATCTTCAAACAAAACTGGAATCTCTTGAAGAGGCTAAAAAAACAGTTAAAGAGGTAGTTGCACAATTTGTAAAAAATGGTGTTACAAGAGAGGAGTTAGAGCAGACGAAGAAGTTCTTGTTAGGAAGTGAGCCTTTAAGAGTTGAGACTATGAGCCAAAGACTGCATCGTACTTTTATGGAGTACTATAAAGGTCAAGAGTTAGGACACTCGGTAAAAGAGTTGGAGCTAATCAAGAATCTAAAACTAAAAGATTTAAACTCGTTCATAAAAGAGCATAAAGAGATTTTAGAGATGAGTTTCGCAATAGTTACTAAATAAATATTGCAAAATGCAATATTTTTCATGATGGTTTATAAAATGAGATAATATTTATCATCTCTTACTTAGTTACTAAGGAACTAAAATGAACCTCACAAAAGAGCAAGAAACCAGATTTAAAAAACTTGGTATCAACAGTTGGTGCGAACTTGCTCTTATTATCCCTCACACTTACGAAGATTTACGATTACATCAAAAACTACAGATACATAAACCACAGCTAATAGATGCAACAGTAGAATCAGTGTACAGAGCTCCTAACTCTATCCAGATAACTTTTTTTGCCCATAATTTCGGACATAGTGTTACAGGTGTATTATTTCATCCAAAACCATATATGCTT
>DAOVJL010000203.1 GCA_030673275.1 Sulfurimonas sp. | reverse complement strand
GAGGCTTTTAATCTTGCCAAAATGCCAAATGATGGTGTAGGTCTTGCCCGCATGGAGTTTATAATGAATCACTCCATCAGCGCTCACCCAATGGCTCTTGTTGACATGTACAAAAAGAAAGAGGTAAAAGATGAAGATAAAATCCGCTCTTTTATGATTCCCCTTAATGATGAAAAAGAGTTCTTTTTGCAAAAATTGAGTGAAGGTGTGGGGATGATTGCTGCCGCTTTTTACCCAAAACCGGTCATCATACGAACAAGTGATTTCAAAAGCAGTGAATACAGAAATATGCCGGGCGGATTTGAATACGAAGCGCAAGAAGAGAACCCAATGATAGGTTTTAGAGGAGCAAGCAGGTATTATGATGATAGTTACAAAGAAGCTTTTGAGTGGGAGTGTGAGGCGCTAAGAAGAGTTCGTGATGATATGGGATTAACCAATATTAAAATAATGCTTCCATTTGTACGCACCCCGGAAGAAGGTAAAAAAGTCATAGAGATAATGAACTCTCAAGGACTAATCCAAGGTAAAAATTCGTTAGAGATTTATGCAATGTGTGAGATACCGGCAAATGTAATACTGGCTGATAAGTTTTTAGAGGTATTTGACGGCTACTCAATCGGCTCAAACGACCTAACACAACTAACACTGGGTGTAGACCGTGAAAGTGCAAAAATTGCTCACATATTTGATGAGAGAAATGAAGCTGTAAAACGGATGTTAAAAATGGCTATAATAGCTTGTAAAAAAGAGCATAAATATATAGGTATTTGCGGACAAGCACCTTCAGACTACCCTGAGATTACAGAGTTTTTGGTAAAAAATGGAATAGATTCCATCTCTCTAAATCCTGATTCACTGTATAAAATGCATAAAGTCGTTACTAAATTAGAGGAAAAATAATGAGAGAGTTAGATAATATACTTGCTGCAATAAACATGTCTGCTTTAGATGATGAAGTAATAAAAAGGGCTATGTTAATTGCAAAAGAGGCAAACGCACAACTGCACTTCATACATGCTATTGATATACCAGTAATGGATATAGAAATAACATCAGAATTTTTAGAACAGAAAATTGACAAAGATGCTATAAAGAAAGAGATAATCCATAAACTAGATGCACTAAATGGATATGAAGATATTGAATATATTGTAAATATAACCATAGGGGATGCTGCCCAACAAGTTATGCATATAGCTGAAAAATTTCAAGCTGATTTAATTATTATTGGTTCACATTCAAAAGCAAAAATTGAAGAATACTATCTTGGATCTACTGCACAAAAAATTGCACAAAAAAGTGGCTTACCTATTTTAGTAATAAAAAATAGTGTCCAAGGTGCTTACAAAAATATTTTAGCGCCAACAGACTTCTCCAACTCTTCTAAAAAAAGTGTTCTGTTCGCAAAAATAGCATTTAAATCTTCACCAATTACTCTTGTGTTTGCTTATAAAGATTTAGATGATTTAACTATAGAATATTACAAACTTGACTCAGATGAAAATGAAAAAAAAACAGAGTTTCTTGGGCGTCCACATGCAGATATATTTAAACAAGAAGTTGGAATCAAAAAGCTTGATATGATTAAAAGTTCCCCATCCATTGATAAAACTCTCTTAGAATATAGCAAAACTAAAGAGAGTGACCTTATTGTTCTTGGTTCAGCTGGATCTGATATTGCAGGTTCATTTCTTGGTTCAACTGCTGCTTATCTACTAAGAAATACTCTTTCAGATATACTGATTTACATTCCTCTTAATAAATAATTTAGAAAAGGAGATACAATGGAAGAACATGATGAACTACCAACAGAACATGAAGATGCTTTAATAGCTTTTTTACATAAAATGATAAAGATAGCTGTAAAAGTATTAGCAATATTAATGGTACTTGTAATTTTTTGGGGTGTTGGTGATGTTATATATGTACTTTACCAAAACCTAATGGCTCCTCCGTTTATGTTACTAAGCATTACAGATATATTTAAAACCTTTGCAGCTTTTCTTGCTGTACTTATAGCTATAGAGATTTATCAAAATATTGTTTTGTATTTAAGAACAGATATTATCCCTATAAAGTTAGTAATTGCGACAGCATTGATGGCAATCGCCAGAAAAGTAATCATTATAGACTTTAATACTATAACTCCGATGTATATTTTTGCGACAGCTACTGTAGTTTTGGCTCTTGGAATTACTTATTATCTAATTGGCAAACATCATAAGGAAAGATTAATAGATGAAAGGAAAAGTTCTAAAAACTAGAGCTTAAATTTAACTCTAAAAAATTTCTCTAACTCCATTACTGCCATAAGCAATATGGCAATAAATAATAGTACTCCCCACATCTCCAAATTAACTGGCTGAACATTTAACACCGACTGCATAAATGGACAATACATAGATGCAATATGCATAGCCTGAGCAATTATTACCGACATCCATAAAAATTTATTTTTAGCATGGTCAATCTTGAAAATAGAGTTATTTTCTGTACGTGAATTAAATACATGTACATTTTCAAACAGTACCATTAAAAGCAGAGTAATATTACGTGCCATATCCTCCTCGTAGCCATACTCAAGCAGTGTATAAAAAACTGCAAATGCTGAAATACCCATATATAGCCCACCAACAACCACCCTGCTAATCATCAACTTATTAAATATACGCTCTTTAGGTGCTCGTGGTTTACGCTTTAGTACGCCTGGTTCAGCTTTTTCAAGTCCTAATGCTACATCTTGAATACCGTTTGTAACAAGATTTAGCCATAAAAGTTGTACCGGTAGTAGTGGAATAGGAATAAAAAAGAGCATTGATAGTAATATTAGCACTATTTCAGCAAAGCCGGTAGATATAAGCAGATGAATTACTTTTCGGATATTATCATATGCTACCCTTCCCTCTTCTATGCCATTAACAATAGAGCCAAAATGATCATCAGTTAAAATAAGATCACTAGCCTCACGCGCAACATCAGTCCCGCTTTTTCCCATAGATATACCAATGTTTGCATGTTTAAGTGCTGGTGCATCATTTACACCATCCCCTGTTACCGCTACAAAATGCCCAAGATCTTGAAATGTTTTGACAATAAGCTGTTTTTGTTCAGGTGATACTCGTGCGAAAACACGCTTATGTGCAATCTCCTCTT
>DAOVJL010000035.1 GCA_030673275.1 Sulfurimonas sp. | reverse complement strand
TTTCCGTCTGAAGAGCTTATTCCAGCTGCTTCTTGACCACGATGTTGAAGCGCGTGTAGTGAAAAATAAGCTAGTTTAGAAGCCTCTTGATGACCATAAATCCCTACTACAGCACATTTTTCGTTAACATCTTCTAGCACATTCTTCTCCTCGAAAATAGTTCATAAAATAATTTTGCAATTATACTAAAACCAAAGTAAAATATAGTTGATTTATAACTCTAAACAGTCACTAATTGAGTAAAGTCCAGCATCTTTATCTGCTAGCCATGAAGCAGCTCTAATTGCACCTTTAGAAAAAGTATTTCTTGATGTTGCTGTATGGTTAAGTTCTATAAATTCGCCATCATTATAAAAACCAACAGTATGACGACCAACAATATCTCCACCGCGAAGAGCCATTACAGCTATCTCATCTTCTGTTCTTTCATCAATATTACCATCTCTTCCACTTACACGAACTTTATCTAAATCTAGACCGCGACCGTGTGCTGCAGATTCACCTAAAGTAAGAGCAGTTCCACTAGGAGCATCTTTTTTATGTTTATGATGCATCTCAACAATCTCTATATCAAAACCGTCTAAAGCAGCAGAAGCTTGATACACAAGCTTATTTAAAAGTGCTACTCCTAAAGACATATTTGTGGCATAAAGAACAGGCATGTTCTCACTTGCTTGCTTTAGAAGATTTAGTTGATGAGTACTTAAGCCTGTTGTTCCAATTACTAATGGTTTTGGTGTCTCAATAGCTGCTTCAAGTAAAGCTTCACAAGCCTCAGGAAGTGAAAAATCAATAACTATATCACAGCCGTTTAAAAATGATTTTATATCTGTAGTTACTAAAACAGACGGATCAATTGAGAAATTCAGTGAATGTCTAACAAAGACAGAACTTAAGCTGATATCATCAGTCGATTTTAAATCATCTATAATTAGTTTTCCAACTCTACCATTTGCACCAAACACTCCAACTTTAGTCATAAATATTTTCCTTTAATGTAATAACTCATCTACGTATGAGATAACTTGAAGAGCTGCTACTGCACCATCACCAGCAGCACTAACTACTTGTTTTGGAGCGGCAATACGCATATCACCGGTTGCATAAAGTCCAGCAACTGAAGTACTCATGCTTATATCTACAATCACTTGACCTTGATCATTCATATCGCATAAAAAACTTCCATCTTCTTGGATAAGAGTTTGGTTGTTTATATCATTACCAACAAATGTAAAAACACCCGGAACTTCAATATCACGAAGTTCACCATTCTTATTTTTAACGCGAAGTCCGGTAACACCCATAGCGTCACCATATACTTCATCAGGAGAGGAGTTTAAAACAAGTTCAATATTCTCAGTGTTTTTTAGTCTCTCTACTGTATTTGGAGCTGCACGGAATGCATCGCGACGATGAACAAGATAAACCTTTGAACAGATTTTAGCAAGGTAAAGAGCTTCTTCCAGTGCTGTGTCACCACCGCCAATAACTGCAACCTCTTTTCCTTTATAGAAAAAACCGTCACATGTTGCACAGGTGCTAACACCTTTTCCAAACAGTTCATCTTCACCGGCAAATCCAACACGACGAGGACGTGAACCGGTGCCAATAATAACTGAATGTGCCTGTGTAGTAGTTCCATCATTTTTATGGATTGTGAAAATATCCCCATCTTTACTAACGCGAGTCACCTCAACCATTTCATGTTTTAGACCAAATCGTTGACACTGTTCTGGCCATGGCATCATTAAATCCATGCCTGATATTTCTCCAGTTACACCTGGATAATTTTCTATCTCTGAAGAGTTTGTGATTTGACCACCTGGCATACCTTTTTCAAACATAGTTACATTTTCTAATCCACCGCGTGTAGTGTATAATCCGGCAGTCAATCCAGCAGGTCCACCACCAATAATCGCACAATCTAAAATCATAAGAATATTTCCTTGTTTATAAATTACTTATTTGTTTTGATAACTCTTTCAAATTATCTAGTTTTCGTATCATACTATCTTGTTCATAAAGAGAGTCTTTTGTTTTCTTTATAAAAAAAATAGATGGGGATTCATAGATATTAAATCTCTGAATAAAATTAAGAGATGTTCTAGTTCCAGCTCTTAAAAAAGTTATGTTTTTAGAGTTTTTAAAAACTTCATTATAATAATCAATAGCAATAATAGGAAGATTTAGTTCAATGTTTGCTAAAAGTGCAGCAGTATCTTTCTCTTTAGAACTGTAAAAAACTACTATATATTTGTCGGCAGTTGGAGTAAAAATATCTTTTTTTTCATAAAATACCCACTCTTTAAAGTCAATAAATTTGTATTCTGAAAATTTATAGTTGAAGTAAGCAAAGGCAGCAGCTATCATAGCTGCACCAAAGAAAGAGGCGAGTAGAGTAGATAAAGAAAAGAGGCTTTTGCCTCTATCAGACACTAGGCTACTCTTTTTTAGTTACGCTAAAAGAGCGTCAATTTTTTCTGCTAAAGCAGCTTTAGACTGTGCTCCAACAACTTGATCTACCATCTCACCATTTTTGAAAAACATGATAGTTGGGATAGAACGGATACCAAATTTAACAGCAATCTCTTGCTCTTCATCAGTATTTACTTTACAGATTTTAGCTTTTCCATCAAAATCTTCAGCTAACTCTTCGATTACAGGAGCAATCATACGACAAGGTCCACACCATGGTGCCCAAAAGTCTACTAAAGATACACCTTCACTTAAAGTTGCTTCAAAATCTGCACCAGTTAATTCTATATATTTACCCATTATTATTTCCTTATTAAAGTTTAATTCGGACATTATACAAGTCTAAATCTTTAAAATTGCTTTATATCATTGTTATAAATTATTCTTAATATTAAAACAATATAATCTTATAATTAAAAGTTATAAATCAATAAACTCTTTTTTTCTTTTACGATAAAGTGCACATTTTGTGTAACCAATATTTTTTGCTATTTTTACTGCTTCATCACTAAAAAGTCCAACCTGTTCCGGCTTGTGAGCATCAGAGGCAAAAGTAATCGGAATATCTAATTTTTTTATCTCTTTTAAAAGTACTGCAGAGGGGTAGATTTCGCCGATTGGCTTTCTAAGTCCTGCAACATTTATCTCTATTGACATGTCAGCTTTTTTAATTGCTAAAAGTGCATTTTTTGCAATCTCAGTAATATCTTTTTTTGGTACAAATTTAAAAATTTTTATAAGGTCTAGGTGTCCAACAATATCAAATAGTTTACTATTGGCCATATCCTCTATGGCATTAAAGTATTTTTGCCATATTTCATCTATATCTTGATGCTCATAATTGCCAATAAATTCAGGATTATCAAATCCCCACTCATCTATAAAATGTACGGAGCCAATCAGATAATCAACATCAGCATTCAAGACTCTCTCATCCATATAGCCCTTAAGATAATCAACCTCGTAGCCTAGAAGTATCTCTATTTTGTCTTTATAAGTTTCTCTTGCATCTAAAATATTTTGTTCATATTGATTCATTTGCTCAAAACTCATGCGGTATTTTTCATCAAAATTCATTGGTGCATGTTCAGAAAAACCAAAATACTTTATATTGCATTTTATTGCTCTTTCAATATATTCATATATTTCGCCATCGGCATGATTACAAAATTTTGTGTGATTATGCAGATCAACTATCATAAATTAATTCCCATATTTATATATTTTTATGATATTATAGTGTTAAAAATTAAATTTAGCGAATTTTGCATTAATGGAGAAGTTTTATGACGCAAGAAGAATTAGATACCTTGATGAGTGGAGAGATTGAAGATATAGATTCTGTATCGGATGAAGAATTAGATGAAAGTGATCAAGAAGAGAGTGATGATGAAAAGCCGCTAGGTTACAGTGATGAAACAGCTCATCATTGGCCACTTCCCGCTACAGATGAACATAAAATGGTTCATCAACTTGATGATGTCACAAAAGAGAGTGAAGAAAAAGCTACAGAGATTTTTGACATTATTGAGGGTATTAGTACTGAATTGATGGAAAAAGAAGAGAATGTGAACAGTGTTATAGAAGTGTTAAACAGTAACATAGAACTTTTTACAACATTAGCTGCAAAATTTCCTGATGTTGAAGCTTTTGCAACTCAGTTAGATAAAAACACTTCTGCTCTTAATGAAGCAAATGAAACTTTAGAGATGATTCAAACGAGTGGTGATTCTATTATGAGTGTAATGGATATTATGCAGTATCAGGATATTCATCGTCAAAAAATAGAGCGTGTTATAAATGTTATGAGAGCATTATCAACTTATATGAATAGTCTTTTTGAAGGTAAAATCGATGATGATAAAAGAGCTTCATCTGCTCAACATCTTCCTGGTGATGAAAATGCAGATATAGCTTCAACTGATGATATTGAGGCATTACTCGCTCAGTTTGGAAATAATGGCTAAAGTAGAACTTCTCTCCCCCGCAGGAACGCTAGAAAAATTAAAAATCGCATTTGACTTTGGTGCTGACGCCGTTTATGGCGGAGTTAGTCACTTTTCTCTTCGTATTCGCTCCGGTAAAGAGTTTAGTATGGAGGAGTTTGGTGAGGGTATAAAGTATGCTCATTCTCGTGGTAAAAAAGTTTATGCAACAATAAACGGATTTCCATTTAATTCTCAGCTCAATTTATTAAAAAAACATATTCTAACTATAGCAGAGCTTGGTCCTGATGCTATTATTGTTGCAACTCCAGGTGTACTAACACTATGTCATGAATTAGTGCCAGATATGCCACTTCATCTCTCTACTCAAGCCAATGTTATGAATGTACTTGATGCAAAAGTTTACTACGATATGGGTGCTACTCGTATAATAACAGCTAGAGAAATATCACTTCGTGATTTAGTAGAGATAAAAAAAGAGCTCCCAGATTTAGAACTGGAAGTCTTTGTTCACGGTTCTATGTGTTTTGCATACAGCGGAAGATGTCTTATCTCAACTCTTCAAAGCGGTCGTGTTCCAAATCGTGGAAGCTGTGCAAATGATTGTAGATTTCCTTATGAGATGTATGCGGCAAATCCTGAAACAGGAACACTTTTTAGACTTGAAGAGGAGGAGGGTGTCGGCACTTATATTATGAATGCTAAAGATCTGAACCTTGCTTCACATGTAAAAGAGATTTTAGATGCAAAAGTTGTTGATTCTGTTAAGATTGAGGGTCGTACAAAAACATCTTACTATGCCGCTGTGACTGCCAAAGCTTATAGAATGGCGATTGATGATTATTATGAAGACAAAACTGATATTGATAAATATCAGTATGAACTTCAATCTCTTCAAAATCGTGGATATACAGATGCTTATTTAGTTTCACGTCCGTTTGAGAAAAATGATACACAAAGTTTGGATTTTACTATGCAACTTGGAACTCATCAAGTAACCGGACAAGTAAATAAAGAGGGTACTCACTTTTTATGTAAGTATAAAACTCTGCCAAATGATGAGCTTGAAATAGTAGCTCCCCTAAACTCACATGTAGAGATAGTGGATAATGAAATAGGCAGTACTTATGAGAGAGACGGAAGAGTCTATATGAAACTAAAACAGCTACTCGCAGAGAATAAAAAAGTTTGGAATGAGGTTCACAGCGGAAATGTAAACCCTATAACTTTACCAACAAAATTGCCAGCATATACATTTTTACGAATACCGGCAAATGAAAATATGGGAACAAATCCAAAGTAATGATGTCTAATGAAGCATTAAACGGTATATACATTGAAGCTGCATTATTTATGTTTGTAGTTCTAGTCATGTCTATTGCATCTTATAAAATATCTTCAAAACATGCAAAAGAATATGCGATGAAAAATCAAAAAAATATAAATGCAAGAAGAGAAGCAAAAAAAGATGAAATAAAATCAAAAGAAGACAGGGTAGAAGAACTTCAAGAAATGTTAGATAATAGCATGATAACTGATGATGAATTTAAGATGATGAAGCATCGTTTATATAATACAGAAGAATAGTATTTTTTATCATGTGTTATAATTTCGCAAATAAAAATAATAGGAAGATTAAATGAAATTTGTTTCAATTGTAATGGGTTCAAAAAGTGACTATGAGGTAATGAGGTCTTGTTCAGACACATTTGAAGCATTTGGAGTTAGTTATGAGTTAATTATCTCTTCAGCTCACCGCTCACCTGAGAGAACTGCGAAGTATATTCAAGATGCTGAGAAAAAAGGTGCGCAAGTATTTATCGCTGCTGCCGGTATGGCTGCTCATTTAGCTGGTGTTTTATCTTCTAAAACTGTCAAGCCGATTATAGGTGTACCTATGAGTGCTTCTGCACTAGCAGGAATTGATGCGCTTCTCTCTACTGTTCAAATGCCGGCTGGAATGCCAGTTGCTACAGTAGCTATAGGAAAAGCCGGAGCAATAAACTCAGCTTATTTGGCAATGCAGATATTAGCTTTAGGTAATGAAGAGTTAGCTGTTAAGTTAAAAGAAGATCGTATTGCAAAAGCTAAAAAAGTTGAAATGGACTCTATGGAGATAGAAACAATTATCTCATAATAGTTTTCTACTGATAAGGAATATATAAATGAAGTGGATGAGTGATGAAGAGTATATGGAACTTACAGGGCTAGAACTTTCAGCTATTGATGATTTATGTGATCGTGGAAAACTGACTGTAAAGGTTGAAGATGGTGTTAGGTATATTGACCCTTCTAAAGGCTCTCAAGATGTAGTTCCAACTCAACTCAAAGAACTCTCCGCTCGTAATACTCAAGAGATGTTAGTACAGCCTCAGTTTGTTGAAAAAACAATAGGTACTATCATCAACCTTCATGAAAAAGTTCTTGATGCAAAAGATGAAACTCTTGAAGCTGTAAGAGTCGAAAATGAATTTCTAAGAGAAGCTCTAGGCTCTTTACAGGAACTATATGATGAAGATAGAAAAACAATACATACACTTCAAGAACAACTTAAACTTTCACAACAAGAGGTTGAGTTCATGCGTAGAAAATATAAGCTTATGTGGAATAAAGCTATTGACGAACACACTAAATAATTAGATCAATATATGACTATAGATGAAGCTTGTGTTGGTTGCATAATAAATCAAAGTGTGAAAGTTGCAGATGCCATACACGCATCAGAGTCCCTCTCAAATGAACTAACATCTACGGTTACAAAGATGAGTAAAGATTTTTCTTACGATGACAATCCCCCTGAAGTTGCCTCTTATGTTTATGAAAAAATGGCAGAAATTGCTAATAAAACTGACCTTTATGATGAGGTTAAAGTTGCCTCAACTAAAAAAGCACTCTCTTTTGTACCACTTTTAAAAGACAAACTTTTAACTTCAGAGAACAAACTTTTAACTGCTACAAAAATAGCAGTAGCCGGAAATGTTATAGATTTAGCTGCTGCAGTTGAATTTGACTTGGAAGAAGAACTTGAGAAAATCTTTCATACTCACTTTGCTTATAATAATTTTGACATGTTAAAAGAGAAGTTAACAAGTGCAAAGAGTGTTTTACTCATAGGAGATAATGTTGGTGAGCATATATTTGACTATATGTTTATTGAAACTTTAAAAGAGTTATATCCACATGTAAAATATTCATATATGGTCAGAGGCAACCCAATCATAAATGATGTAACTATAGTGGAAGCAAAAGAGGCTGGTTTTGATAAACTTTGTGAATTGGTTGACAGTGGGGTAAATACACCAGGCTTTGTTTATAATCGTGCAAATTCCTACTCACAAGAGCTTTTTAACAGTGTTAGTTTAGTTATAAGCAAGGGGATGGGAAATTATGAATGTCTTAGCCCATCTCACAGAAAAGATATATGTTTTTTACTAAAAGTAAAGTGTGATGTCGTGGCAGCTTCTTTAAAAAAAGAGGTTGGTGATATAGTATGCAAAATGGCGTAATAAATTACTTGAAGGTCATTAAAGCATAACCATCATTTTGATAACCTATTGTATCTATAAAACTATTTTCAACAATTTTAACAAA
This sequence comes from Sulfurimonas sp., assembly GCA_030673275.1. GTDB lineage: Bacteria > Campylobacterota > Campylobacteria > Campylobacterales > Sulfurimonadaceae > Sulfurimonas. The sequence goes on along the minus strand of DAOVJL010000035.1, from coordinate 532 downwards.
AGGAACTACATCTTCCTCTTCAATTGTATTGGCATTTAGACTCATAGCACAAACAATTACTTCAACGCCTTTTTTCTCTGATAATCTTTTTAACTGATTTTGTGCCTGTTGCATTGTTTCAACTTCATTCTCTTCTACAAGTTCATCAAAGTTTACTGAAACTATTGCAGCACAAGAGCCGTGAATAGTAAGAGCAAACTTTGTGCTGTCTCCATTCTTTTGTATCATATCCATTGTTCTTTCTATCAAGAACATACGACTTGCAACATAACCAATGTTTTTTGAACTGCAATCAAAAACTGCTTTGTATTCTTTTGCTTGTAACAGAGCAGAAAAAATCACTAATAATAAGAATATATATTTCATTAATTTACTCTCCTAAATTAAATAAAGTTTGCTTTGATATAATTACAAAATATTTTAAAATAGGTGCTTAAATGATAACTTTTAGCGAGATGTTACTAAAACTACAAGAATTTTGGATGAAAGAGGGTTGTAATATTGTTCAGCCATATGATATCCCATCTGGTGC
>DAOVJL010000170.1 GCA_030673275.1 Sulfurimonas sp. | reverse complement strand
GATGAAAGAACCATCTGTTTCATAATCATTTCACTCTGCTCTTTTATGCCATTAAGTTTGTTTTCACTCTCATATAAAGAGGTATTAACACCTTCTGTATGTGATTTAAGTGACTTTACCTCTGTTGCAAAAGGTTTCGTAATATCTGAAAGCTGCTGGGTTGTAGCATTTGTAATCTCTCTGGCTATATTTTGAGAGATACTGCTCATGCTTTGTAAACTCTCTTTTAACTCATCAAGCTCTTCTGAGATATCACCTCTGCTCTCTACAGCACGAGCCAGCGTTGCTTTGACTTTATTGAAGTGATCTTGCTCAGCAACTCGAAGTATATCTATATGCTTGTGAACAACATCATCCAAAGATGGTAACTGAACATTAGTAAAATTTTCAAATGTATTTGTAACATCGTTATGCCATAGCTCCATCTGTTCAAATTTTTCTAAGAACTTAATTTGATTTATTTGGATTATATCTAGTGCTTTGATATCTTGTTTAAACTTCTCTCTTATCTCTTCCTGTGCTGCTCTATCTTCGTTTTGATTTAAAATCATCTTTTTTTCTAACTCAGAAGTAAACTCTTTTAACTGTGTAATTTGTTCTATCAATACCTTTGTAAACTCATGCTGAGTTTTTGATTGGTTAGATTGCTGAGTTTGATGAAGTATGTTCATAACTATATATAAAAGTAGAGATACTAACAGAGGAAGAAAACTTTCTTTTAAAATAAGGAGTGTGTCTACAGTCTCTGGATGAATTATAAAATGAACAACACTGCTGATAGCACCTATACCAATCATAAGTGGCGCATAATTTATTTTATTTGGTTGTTTTAGTATAGAAATTTGTCTTAAAAATAGTAAAACCATAAATGCAAAAGCAAGTAGTAAATCACCATCAAACATACTGCATCCTTAAAATTAATCTACGGATATTCTATCATAAAGTTTTATAAAACAATATCTAATATATCCTTAGGCTTGCTCACAACTACTTTATTATCACTTTTGGGACTAAACCCCCAAGTAGCGAACATAGAACTTATACCGGCATTTTTTGCACTCAGTATATCTTTTGAGTTATCTCCTACCATCCATGCTTTATGAGAATTTTTATCAAATCTGTAATGGTTCAATATTATCTCTAACATTTCAGGACTAGGTTTTGACTCATCAACCGCATCAGCACCGATAATCACATCAAAAAGAGAATCAACTTCCAAATGACCTAACATTCTATGTGCAAATTTTGTAGGTGCATTTGTGGCAACAGATATTTTAATTCCAGACGCTACCAACTTATGAAGTACCTCTTTTATACCATCATAAAGATATGGGTTTTGTACACATTGAGATTCATAGTGTTTTTCAAAAATATCTCTATCTTTATCATGATAAATCTCTGTTTCATAAAAAAGCATTGAAAGATTTCTAACTTCCATATTTATAGCTTCTACAATAAACTCTTCGCTAAGTGGTTCAAGATTGTAGTGTAACTTTCGTACATGGTTAACGGAGATTGTAATATCTTTTTTTGAATCAAGAAGTGTTCCGTCCATATCAAAAATAACAATTTTCACAATATTTGCTCTACTTCATCTTCTCGTACAGTTCTTTTAATGCATCAACAAATAGTTCACCGTCATTTGGACATCTGCATACTCTGTACTCTTTAAAGCCTAGTTCCTCTGCTATTTCTCTATATTCAATCTCTAACTCAAAATCTGTCTCAGAGTTATCTATAGTAAATGCCAAAGGAAAGATAATTACACTTTTATTACTAATACTACCAAGCTTATCATCCAGAGATGGCTTTAACCACTCCATTGGTCCTACTTTAGACTGATACGCTAAATGTATCTCATGAAAATCCATATTTTCACTTTTTAACATCTCTTTTAGTATATCTACATGTTTCTCTACATGTCGCTGATAAACATCGCCAGCATCAACTATTTTTTGAGGAAGACCGTGAGCTGAAAAAATTATGTCAAAATCTTTACAGTTATCCTCCCCTACTTTTTCTTTTATTCTTTGAATTATTGCTTTATTGTAACTGCTGTTTTGAAAAAAATGTTTTATCTCTACTAAAATCGCATCACCGCCCATAGTGTGATACTGCTCTTCAAAATCCTCAAGTGATGATTTAGTAGTTGTTGTAGAAAACTGAGGATAGAGTGGAATCAAATATATTTTTTCTACTTTCTCACTGTTTAAACACTCTATAACCTCTGAAGCAAAAGGGGGAGTATATCTCATGGCAAAATCAACGATTACATTTTCACCCAAACGCTCTTGAAGTTTTTTAACCAAACTTTTTGTATGTCCAACTATTGGTGATTTTCCACCGATTTGTTTGTATACATCTTGTGCTTTTTCAGTTCTCATAAAAGTTATAATAGTCGCTATAAATTTTCTTAAAAGTGAACTTTTCATAGTTAAAATATTTTTATCGTTAAACATATTAGTTAAAAATATCTCAACCTCTTCAAGGTTGTTTGGTCCACCCATATTTAGTAAAACAATAGCTTCTTTTTTTGCCATTTAATCCTCTTTAACTTTCAAACTAATCTCATAAACTATCTGTTGCAATGGTAACATATCTTCATAAATTTTATAAAGAGTACCTATGAGTTTATCACCATCTTCTATTAGCTTTGGATCTAAGACCTTATAAGTTGCCATCCCTTTGTACAGGTATAAATGTGAATTCATAGTTTCTGGATTAACACCTCTTGGATATCTTTTATAGCCCTTGTCAATAACACTATAACCTTTATCCATTAAAGAGTGTAGCAATTTGTTTAAAGCTTCTCTTTTGTAAGAATCTTTTATATACTCACGATAAGCATCTAACATTGGTTTTTCAAACCATCTGACACCGACAGCTACAAAAAGTTCATCCGGTGAAAAATGCAGGTAAAAAGATGAAGTCTGCATTCTTGAGCCGGAGCCCTGCCAAAAAATAATTCCTATACGATGTTTCAGAGGCACTTTATTTGCGCCCATTCTGCGAGTATCACGATAAATTCTAAAAAGAGACTTATTGATTTTTGGTGAAAAGTTTATAGTAGGCTCTAGTGCCATTAGGTGTTCACCAAACTCTTCAACAAAAGCACGTGATGGTTCTAAAATATAGTTTTCATACTCTGTTCTATGAGCTTCAAACCAATCCTTAGAGTTGTTTTTACGGATTGACTCTAAAAAAGGTAAAGTTTTTTTACTGAAGCCTTTGAATTCCATAGTCAGCCTTTTATGCTAACTTTCTATTTCTAAATGCAAGTGCAATCACAACGAATAAAATCGCATAAGTTATAGGCACAAAATCAGGGATAGGAACAGGATCACCTTTAGCATACGAGTGCATACCGGCAAGGTAATAGTTTACTCCAAAGTAAGTCATAATAACTGATGTATAAGATAACAGTGAGATTACAGCAAAGTTAAACTCGCTGTAGATTGACTTGATAAATCTCAAGTGAACTACAACCGCATAAATTAAAATAGTTACAAGTGCCCAAGTCTCTTTTGGATCCCAACCCCAGTATCTACCCCAAGACTCATTTGCCCATACTCCGCCAAGAAAGTTTCCTAGAGTCAAAAATGCCAGACCTATCATCAGACTCATCTCGTTTATGGCATTAAGCTCTTTAATTGAAAGAGAGATTTGTTTAGAG
>DAOVJL010000178.1 GCA_030673275.1 Sulfurimonas sp. | reverse complement strand
AGCCGTTTTTGGGGTGCTGTTCCTTATGAAAATATAGAGGGAACACCATGGTTTATCTATTTCAGTATAGATGACAACTGGGAAATTAGATGGGATAGAATTGGTAAAACTCCAACAGATTTAGAGTCCTCTTTTTATTTAGATAAAGCTATTGCAGAAAGAATAAAAACAGATAAAGATGACTATGGAATTTATTGATTTACTTAAAATTTTAGCAGCTGTATTAGCACTTGGGGTGGCAATCATCGGGCATGAAATCATGCATGGTCTTGTTGCTTATGTTTATGGTGATTTAACTGCTAAAAATGCAGGTAGACTATCTATAAACCCAATTTCACATATAGATTTAATAGGTACTGTTATTGTTCCTGCAACAATGTATTTTTTGCCGATGCTTCTCGGTGGAGAGAGCGGTTTTTTGTTTGGCTGGGCTAAACCAGTGCCCATCAATACTGCAACAGTTATAAGTAGAGCCGGCTATAATGGTGCAATGCAAGTTGATTTAGCAGGAATAGTATATAACTTTACTCTGGCGGTTTTTGCTTCTATAGCTATAGCTTCCATGAGCCAGCCAACAAACAGTGACGGGTTGCTTTATATATTTACATATCTTTTTGTAATTCAACTGTTAATCATAAATGTTGTACTTGGTGTTTTTAATCTGCTCCCGATACCTCAATTTGATGGTGCTCACTTTATTATGCATCTGTCACTAAAATACAAACTAAACTCAGTTGCAGAGTTTTTTTATAAAATTGAACGCTATGGAATAATTATAGTTTTAATAATTCTTATGACACCACTTAAAAATTATTTATTATTAATGCCTGTGCAGACAATTTTAAATATGCTATTATCACGATAAGGAAAAAAGATGAAGTTTTATATTGCTACTGATCATGCCGGAATCGATTTAAAAGATTATACGGTAGAATTACTTAAAGAAAAAGGTCACGAAGTTGTAGATTTAGGTCCTTTTTCAAAGGACAGAGTAGATTATCCTGATTATGCTGTTAAAGTATCAGAGTCTGTTTTAGCAGATAGTGACTCACAAGGTATACTTATCTGTGGTTCTGGTATTGGGATGAGTATGGCTGCAAATAGATTTAGCGGAATACGTGCTGCACTTTGTCATGATGCTTATACTGCTACGGTAGCTCGTGGTCATAATGATGCGAATATACTCTGTTTTGGTGAAAGAATTGTTGGTCGTGGTGTTGCTGAATCAATACTTGATGCGTGGATTAATGGATCTTTTGACGGCGGTCGTCATATTGGACGAATAGCAAAAATTGAGGCGATAAACTCTTAAAATTATGAAGACACTAGTGTCTTGGGTTTCCTGCCGAAGGAAACTAAGCGTTAGCGTAGGTAACAGAATTACTTCTGCTACCGTTGTAAAACAATAAAAAGGAAAGCTTATGTTTTTAGAATGGTCACTTTTAACAATCTTATCTATCTTATCTGTATATCTGTTTGTTAGAATGTTTTACTTTAAAAGTATTACAAGTAAGGAACAACGAAGTAATGATTTAATGAAACTAACTCTTCAAGAGGCAGAGATACTAATCAGAAAGTATCAAATTCAACTTCAACGCGCTTTAGGAAATGTTGATATTTTAACTGACGAGTTAAGCAAATTACGAAATGAACTTAAAATATTAAAACAAAGAAATACAAAACACAGACAAGAAGTAGATCGTTTAAATGGTAAGATTAAAGCACTAGAGGGTCGTGTAGATGCTCTATTATAAAGGATAAAAAATGACACTAAGCACAACTGAGCGAAAAATTATTGAAAGCGCAATTAGAGATATAGAAGATTTTCCAAAACCGGGAATAGTTTTTAAAGATATAACAACACTTTTAAACGATAAAGAAGCTTATGGTGTTTTAATGAACCATCTTTATCAAAGATACAAAGAGTATAACCTAGACTATATTGCAGGTATAGATGCAAGAGGATTTATTTTTGGAGCAGCTTTAGCTCAAATGTTAGGACTTGGTTTTGTGCCAATTCGTAAAAAAGGAAAACTTCCTTATACAACTATAAGTGAAAAGTATTCACTAGAGTATGGGATTGATGAGGTAGAAGTTCATATAGATGCATTTAGCGGTATTGCTAATGCAAAAGTTCTTATGGTTGATGATCTGATAGCTACTGGCGGCACAGCAAATGCAGCGGCTACACTTATCAATCAAGCTGGAGCCACTTGCGTTGAAGCTTGTTTTATTATAGGTCTTGGCTTTTTGGATGGACAAAGTAACTTAAGAAAGATTACAGAAGTTTACTCTTTAGTAGAGGTTAATTAATGTATATTCCATCACCTTCAAAATATGACCCAGACGATAATGGTCACTTTGGAATTTTTGGTGGACGTTATGTTCCTGAAACATTGATGCCGGCACTCTTAAACCTTAAAGAAGAATATGAAGCTATTCGTTTTGATAAAGATTTTTGGAGCGAAGTTCACTACTATCTAAAAGATTATGTGGGTCGCCCTTCTCCACTCTACTTTGCACAAAATATCTCTGATGAGCTTGGTGCAAAAATCTACCTTAAAAGAGAAGATTTAAACCATACCGGTGCTCATAAGGTTAACAATGTTATAGCACAGGGCTTAATGGCAAAAAGACTTGGTTATAAAAAGATTATTGCAGAGACTGGTGCTGGACAACACGGTGTTGCAACAGCTACTATCTGTGCACTGCTAGGTTTAGAGTGTGAAGTATTTATGGGTTCTAAAGATGCACACAGACAAGAATTAAATGTTTTTCGAATGAAATTATTAGGTGCTAAAGTAAATGCTGTAGAGAGTGGCTCATGCACTCTAAAAGATGCAATGAATGAAGCAATCCGCCACTGGGTAACAAATACCAGAGATACTTTCTACATTATAGGTACTGTTGCAGGTCCTCATCCATATCCAATGATGGTTAGAGATTTTCAAGCTATTATTGGTTGGGAAGCCAGAGCGCAGATTTTAGAGAAAGAAAATCGCTTACCAGACCATGTTATTGCATGTATCGGTGGTGGCTCAAACGCTATTGGAATGTTTCAACACTTTTTGGAAGATACGGAAGTTGAGTGTATTGGTATAGAAGCTGGTGGGCACGGAATAGATTCAGGTGAGCATGGTTGTTCTTTGAAAAAAGGTCGTCCCGGTGTTCTACATGGTCAAATGAGTTATACACTTCAAGATGAAGATGGTCAAATCCTTGAAGCCCACTCCATATCCGCCGGACTTGATTACCCTGGAATTGGACCTGAGCACTCTTTTCATAAAGACAACAAGTCTGTAACTTATGACTATGCTACAGACAAAGAAGCACTGGATGCTTTTGTATGGTTGTCTCGCAAAGAGGGAATAATACCTGCATTAGAGAGTTCTCATGCAGTTGCACATCTTAAAAAAATGAAAAATATAAAAGATAAACTAATCATTGTAAACCTCTCTGGTCGCGGTGATAAAGATATGATT
>DAOVJL010000029.1 GCA_030673275.1 Sulfurimonas sp. | reverse complement strand
ATCAAAGCGACCATAGATATGCCAATGAACGTCATTGTCCCAAGATTTTTTGATAGCATCAACCAGATTAAAAGGAATTCCAAGTTCGAAAAACAGATCATTTTCTATAACATACTCAGCTGCCTCGACATACATGTTATATATCTCATTTGTTGCAGTATAGTAAGCCTCTGCATCATTTTGAGATATTTGTACCAACTCATCGCTCACATACTTACTTCCATCAACATCTGTATGCCAAGTAAAGCCAAGCTCCTCTAATATACTATCTTTTAGTGGATTTAGTTTTTGTAGTTTAACCAAGATTAACCGCCAAAAGTTCTACTACCATATGATGAACGAGCACTTGTTCCACCAAAAAAACTTTTTCTTGTACTTGTTCTTGATGCTTTACCTGCAGCTGAACGGCTATAAGCACTTTTATTTACAGAGCTTGAACGCTTCGCGAAGTTTTTATTGTTCATTAGAGCATTACCTATCATATTACCCAACAGTGAACCTGCAGCAACTGCTAAAATTGTTCCAGCCAAGCCCATTCCTGGACTGCTGTTGCCACTAGCAACTGTCTCTGATGTACCATTTTGCACTTTTTGATACTCTTGCTCTGCAAGAGCTTTCATCTCAGCTTCATTCATAAAGCGTTCTATAGTTTTGCCATCAGCATCTTTTTCACGAATTATTGCCCTGTTTGGACCCTCTGTCGGCATCTCTTCTACTACAATATATTTTCCGTTAGTTTGTTGTTCTATTACTAAGTAGCGGTTTTGAATTTCTTGTTGTGGTGCTTCACACCCGCTAAGAACACTCATCATAACTACACCGGCACTACCGAGCGCTACACCGCCTGCTATACTTGAAATATGTTTCATTTAATTTTTACCCTTTAATTTGTTTTTATTTAAGATTATAATTTTATTTAGTTCGTAGTCAAAAAATGTTATCTGTTTTCTTCCATCATAATAAATATCACCATGATAGGTATATCTGCTATCTTTCAAAGTTGTATTTTTTGTCATAAGTAGATCTTCACCAAGTTTATTACCAACACCATGTATCAGAGTTGATAAAGCAAGTATAGATAAGAAACCGATAACAGTAATACTGACTTTATTGCTATTTATGTAAATAATTATATAGCCTAAAATTATTGATACTGTAAAGAATAGATACCCATTTTGATGATCTGCAAATAGAATATTGTAATATAAGTCAATTTCATAGAAATCTATATAGTTTTGTTTAATACCCAAAAATATAAAAAAGTCTATAAAAAATGTAAAAAACATACCACTTAAAAGTGCTTGTATTGCCTTGCTCATCTTATTTTTCTCCTCTTCACTTCATTAATTTTTATAAGTGATGATGAACTGCTCTCTATAAGTCCATTATTATCTTCTATTATTATATCAGCTTTTGTTTCACAAAACTCTCTATTAAAACTTTCTTTACTTTTGTTTGCAGAAGTTGAGTAATGCCAAGTAGTATCTCTTAAAACTTGAGAGACTAAATTAATTTTTGCAACTCTAAAGGCTCTATTTTTAACTATAAAAGTTGTTTTTTTAGAACGACGGACAAAATTCTTTTGTGACAGGGGAACTCTATTTCCATCAGTTAAAAAAGATTTAAAATCTTTATAGACTTTTATAAATGGTTTCGTACTCTTACGAGATTTTATCTCATAAAGCTTTTGGCTGTTTTGAGATAAAAAACCGACAGTAGTGTCGGTTTGAGTAAGTATTACCGGCACGTCTAAGCTAGAAAGTCTTGTAGTGCTTTTGAATCTGACCATGAGTCGTCTTTCATCTCATCAAGTGCAAGTATTAATGCTCTTGCAGCACTTAATGTTGTAAAGTATGGAATATTTTTCTTCAATACCTCTTGACGAATAACAACAGCATCTTTTTTAGAAGTATTGTTATCGGAAGTATTAATTGCCATATGGATAGCATCATTTTTCATACTATCTTCAATATTTGGACGCCCTTCAGATATTTTAAGAACAACTTCACAAGGAATTCCTGCTTTTTCCAGGGCAGCTTGAGTACCTTTTGTTGCAACAAGTTTAAAACCATGTCTGTGAAGACCTTCAGCAATTTCAGGAGCGTGTTGTTTGTCAGTATCTACAAAAGAGAGAAAACATGTACCCTCAGTTGGGATTTTGTTACCAGCTGACAGCTGAGCTTTTGCAAAACTAACACCAAAGTTAGAGCTGATTCCCATAACTTCACCAGTTGATTTCATCTCAGGAGATAGAACCAAGTCTGCACCGTTGAGTTTATGGAAAGGGAATACTGCTTCTTTTACAGAGATATGATCTTTCAGTTTCGGTTTTAACAGACCATTTATTTCTTGAACAACATTGTATTTGTCGTAGTACTCCAATGAACTTCTTAGAGTCTCACCGACCATAACACGAGTAGCAACTTTAGCCAGTGGCATGCCGGTAGCTTTAGATACAAATGGAACAGTTCTAGAAGCTCTAGGATTTACTTCGATTAGATAAATTTCATCTTGGTAAATTGCATATTGAACATTCATAAGTCCTACAACACCAAGACCAAGTGCAATAGTTTTTGTTTGCTGTTCAACTTTTTCAATCATCTCATCGCTCAAGTTTACAGGAGGAAGTGAACAAGCACTATCTCCAGAGTGAATACCAGCCTCTTCGATATGTTGCATAACTGAACCGATATAGACATCAGTCCCATCACAGATAGCATCAACATCAAGCTCTATTGCTTGGTCTAAGAATTTGTCAATTAAAACAGGAGCTTCATTTGAAACTGATATTGCAAGCGTCATATATTCATCTAACTCTTCGTGAGAGTAGACTATTTTCATACCACGACCGCCAAGAACAAAAGATGGGCGAACTAAAACAGGAAAACCAAGTTTCTCTGCTATTGGTCCAGCTTCTTCTTTTTTGCGAGCTAAGCCGTTCGCAGGTTGTTTAAGACCATGAGAATTAACAAAGTTAGAAAACTGTTCTCTATCTTCTGCAAGGTCAATTACAGCAGATGGAGTTCCGGAGATATTTGCACCTATTTTAGTAAGTGAGTCAGCAAGTTTAAGTGGAGTCTGTCCACCAAAGTGAACAATAATTCCATCAGGCTGCTCATTTTCAATTACTTCTCTTACATGTTCAAAATCAATAGGCTCAAAGTAAAGTACATCTGAAGTGTCATAGTCAGTTGAAACCGTCTCAGGATTACAGTTGTACATGATACACTCTATATCCATCTCTTTTAAAGCAAATGCAGCGTGAACACAGCAGTAATCAAACTCAATACCTTGACCGATTCTATTTGGTCCACCACCAAGGATAAGAACTTTTTTCTTATCACTAACTCTATTTTTAATATTAGGTAATTTAGTGATATTTGTCGTAGAATAAAGATATGGTGTTAAAGCTTCAAACTCGGCTGCACATGTATCAACTTCGTTGAACTCTAAAGATACACCTAAAGTTTTTCTAGCTTTATATACATCATCTTCACTTACTTTTTGATCTGAGTTTTTAGCAATTAGTTGAGAGATTCTTTTATCCGAGAAACCGTCAACTTTGATACTTCTCATAAATTCTGCATCAAATAGAATCTTATCTGTGATTGTAGTCTCAGCTTCTAACAACTCTTGCATCTGGTAAAGGAACCATGGGTCAATTTGACATGTGTTAAACATCTCCTCTACACTCATACCACGACGGAAACCTTCAGCTACGTAAAGAATTCTATCTGCATTTGGACGGCGAATTTCATGTTTTACAAACTCATCATCGCCTTCACGCTCATCAAAACCACAAAGATCAGTCTCTAGTGAACAGAGGGCTTTTTGAACAGACTCTTTAAAAGTACGACCAATAGCCATTACTTCACCAACTGACTTCATACTTGTACTTAGTGTGTTTTGAGCTTCTGGGAATTTCTCGAAAGTAAAACGAGGAATTTTTGTAACAACATAGTCAATTACAGGCTCGAAAGATGCAGGAGTTCCGGTAATGTCATTTGTAATCTCATCAAGAGTGAAACCAACTGCCAGCAAGGTCGCAACTTTTGCAATAGGGTAACCAGTCGCTTTAGATGCTAGTGCAGATGAACGAGACACGCGAGGGTTCATCTCGATAACAATCATTCTGCCTGTTTTTGGGTCGATTGAGAATTGAACATTAGATCCACCGGTATCAACACCGATTTCACGTAAGATATCAAAAGAAGCATCACGCATTCTTTGGTACTCTTTATCTGTTAAGGTAAGAGCAGGGGCTACTGTGATGCTGTCACCAGTATGAACACCCATCGGGTCGAAGTTTTCAATTGAACATACGATGATACAGTTATCTGCTTTATCACGGATAACTTCCATCTCATACTCTTTCCAACCAAGCATAGATTCCATAATTTCGATTTCGCCTACAGGAGAAGCTGATAAACCCTCTTGTGCCAATTTTTTAAACTCTTCCATATTGTATGCTACACCTGAACCACCACCTGCAAGTGTAAAAGAAGCTCTACTAATTACCGGAAAACCAATCTTTTTTGCTACTTCAATTGCTTCGTCAACACTATAAGCATTATCACTTTTTGGTAAATCCATACCAATTTTTATCATAGCTTCATTAAAAGCTGAACGGTCTTCACCTTTGTGGATAGCTTCTGGAGTTGCACCTAAAAATTCAATTCCTTCTAGCATACCTTTTTCATACATGCTTGTAGCTACATTAAGTGCAGTTTGTCCACCCATTGTTGGAAGTACAGCATCTACTTTTTCATCTTTAATGATTTTAGCAATTATATCTTCTTTGATCGGCTCAATATAAGTTCTATCAGCAAACTCCGGGTCTGTCATAATAGTTGCAGGATTAGAGTTAATAAGAACTACACGATAGCCTAACTCTTTTAAAGTTTTAACAGCTTGAGTTCCTGAATAGTCAAACTCACATGCTTGACCAATGATGATTGGACCTGATCCAATAAGTAAAATAGTATTAATGTCGGTGCGTTTTGGCATTCTTTACCTTTAATATTTGTACACAAAAAAATTTGTATATTATAGGTAAAAAGCACTTAATATTTGATGAGTTATTTGATTTTTTTTATCATATGAAAGTAGTTTGGATTATTAGCTTTATAGTAAGGCTCTATAACAGCATCTTGATATCCTTGAGATTTTGTAACAGAGACTACAGTCCCAACTTTTAATCCCTTGAAAAATATTTCATCTAGACCCGAAGTTACAACTTCATCTCCCTCTTTAATACTAAACCAAGCTGGAATAAACTTTACAATTAAATTTTCGGCACTATTTCCATGAGCAATTCCCGGTGCTTTAGTATCTCCAACATATACAGCGTAAGAGCTTTTTATATCTTTATTTAAAAGTCCTAGTGCTCTGCCATTTTGTGAAATCACAATACCTGCAACCAGCTCTTTATATGTAAGCCCATATACTCGTGAGGAGTTGTAATCTGGAACTTCTAACCAGATTCGGTTTAGATCTGCAAATTTTTGATAAGAGATGGTTCTTACGAGTTGTACTTTGGGATCTGTTTTGAGACTTGAATGATTCTCCTGGAATAGGTCGTTAATTTCAGAAGCTAGTTGTTGCATCACTAAGTGGTTATTTTCATACTTTTGAAGTTTATTTTCAAGCTCTGTTATATGTCTTGCTTGAAAAAAGTGTTCATTTATTGTTTTTTGCACAAATTCTATAGAATTATGATAGTTGGTTTTAACACTGTTTAATGCAGAGATAAATGGTGATTGTATTGTGTCTGTATAGTACAGAGCACCCACTAGGAGTGCAATAAATATAGAAAAAAAGCCAAGTAGCCCTTTATTCATTTTCGAAAAGTTCTTGTAGTAAATCTATCTCTTCAAGTGCACGACCTGTTCCTCTTGCAACTGCAAGAAGTGGTTCGTCTGCAACATATACAGGTATTTTTACTATGTCAGATAGATATTTATCAAGTTTGCGAATTAGAGCTCCACCACCAGTTAAAATAATACCGTGATTTACTATATCACCTGCTAGGTCTGGAGGCATCTGCTCTAAAACATCACGAAGAGCTTCCCCGATTTCCTTAAGAGGATCTCTCATCGCTTCTCTGGCATCTTCAGAAGTCAGTTCAACTGAACTTAAAAGTCCTTCAACCTGATCACGACCTGTTATAACCATTTTTAAATCTTCATCAAGTGTAACAGCAGTCCCAATATTTATTTTAATTTCTTCTGCAACTCTCTCTCCAATAAGAAGATTATATTTTTTTCTGATAAAGTTTACAATTGACTGATCTATTTTATCTCCGGCTGTTCGAATTGATTTTGAAAGTACAAGACCACCTAATGAAACAACACCTATCTCAGTTGTACCACCACCAATATCAACTACCAAGTTTCCTTGTGGTTCTCTTATTTCAACACCGGCACCAATTGCTGCTGCCATAGGCTCTTCAATAAGAAAAACCTCTCTAGCACCGGCACTTAAAGCCGATTCACGAACAGCTTTACGCTCAACTTGGGTAAGACCATAAGGCACACAGATGATAATTCTAGGGCTGATTAGGCTACTTCTGCCATGAGCTTTTTCTATGAACTTTCTAATCATCTTTTCAGTCATATCAAAGTCAGCGATAACACCATCTTTCATTGGACGAATTGCTTTAATATTTCCTGGTGTTTTACCAACCATCTCTTTTGCTTCATGCCCAACTGCTAAAACTCTTTGCTGTCCATATTTTTCAGTTTTAACTGCAACAACAGAAGGCTCATTAATAATGATACCTCTACCTTTTGCTATTACAATTGTATTTGCCGTACCTAAATCTATTGATAAATCATTTGAAAAAAGACCAACTATTTTATTAAATATCATTACACTACCTTATGCTATTTTTTTTGTCTGTTTTTTGATGTATACAGGAGCTTCCGCCTCATCAATTACAGCTTTTGTTATTAAAACTTCATACCCGCTATACTCTGGAAGTTCATACATAATATCTATCATGTTTTCTTCTAAAATTGCACGAAGTCCACGAGCACCTGTTTTTCTTTTTATAGATTTTTTTGCAATAGCTTTTAGTGCATCATCTTCAAAGTTTAATTCTACATTGTCAATTGAAAAAAGTTTTTTATACTGTTTTATCAGAGAATTTTTAGGTTCAGTTAAAATACGAACCATATCCTCTTCAGTGATTTCGTTCAATGAAGCGATAATAGGAAGACGACCAACAAGCTCTGGAATAAGTCCATAACTGATTAAATCATCAGGCTCAACCATATCGTAAGTTGTTTTTTGCTCATCTTTGCTTTTTTTCTCTTGTCCAAAACCTAGAACATTTTCACCTTGCTTTTTCTTCATAATTTCATGAAGACCATCAAAGGCACCACCACAAATAAATAGAATTCCAGTTGTATCAATAGCTGTAAACTCTTGATTTGGGTGTTTTCTTCCACCTTTTGGTGGAATATTTACCATTGCCCCTTCAATGATTTTTAGAAGAGCTTGTTGAACACCTTCCCCTGAAACATCACGAGTAATAGAACGATTCTCGCTCATACGAGATATTTTATCAACTTCATCAATAAATACAATTCCTTGCTGAGCTTTCTCGACATCTCCGTCTGCTGCTTGAATTAGTTTTGTTAATATATTTTCAACATCTTCTCCAACATATCCAGCTTCAGTAAGACTAGTAGCATCAGCAATTGCTATAGGAACATTCAAAACTCTGGCAATTGTTTGAGCCATAAGAGTTTTACCGCTTCCTGTAGGTCCGATAAGAAGTACATTTGATTTTGCAATTTCTGTATCATCATCAGCTACATTTTCGGTTTTAAATATTCTTTTATAATGGTTATAAACTGCTACACTTACAAGTTTTCTAGCACGCTCCTGACCAATTATATAATCACTTAAAAAATCATTTAACTCTTTTGGAGTCATTAATCTTGTAACTGCGTCAACGAGCTCACTGTTTTGTGATTCTCCTGATTCTTGATCATCCCCAAACATAATTTTATATGCAGAAATAACACAGTTTTTACATATATAAACACCATTTCCAGCTATTAGCGGGTTCTCTTCACTCTCACCAGCATCACAAAAACTACAAGTTCTATGAATCATGATTTTTTCCTTTCATATGGGATTCCCCGTTTTGTTTTAAGTATAAAATTACAAAGATCATGAACATGATGATTATTTGTATTCTCAACCAATTCAGCTGCTGTATCTTTTAGAGCTTTTCCAGCCTCAAACAGTTCTTTGTAAGCTGATCTTATCTCATCTATCTCATTGCGTTTAAGATGTCTTCTAAGACCAGTTAGGTTAAGACCTCTAAGTGTAGCGCGATTTCCCTCAGCTATACAAAATGGTGGAATATCTTGGGCTAGAGCAGATGCACCTGCAACCATTGCATAATCACCAATATGTACAAACTGATGTATAGGAGTCATACCTCCAATTACAGCGTAATCACCCATCTCTACATGTCCAGCCAGTGTTGCAGCATTTGCTAAGATACAGTGATTTCCTATGATTACATCATGACCGATATGAACATAACCCATAAAAAGATTATGTGAACCGATGATAGTCTTTCCACCACCACCTTTTGTTCCAGGGTTAAAAAGTGTGAACTCTCTGATTTTGTTATTATCACCTATGATAAGTTCAACGTCTTCACCTGCAAATTTTAGATCTTGTGGGGCTGAACCAATAACAGCATGTGAAAAAATATGGTTGTTCTTCCCTATAGTCGTTTTTCCATAAATAGCTGTATTTTGGTCTATTATAGTTCCATCACCAATAGTGGCTTCTGCTGAGATAAGACAATAAGGTCCAATCTCAACATCTTTACCAATAACTGCACCATCTTCAATGATAGCTAGTGGAGAAATTTTATGACTCGGCATTTAGTGCCTCCCTGCATTGACCTTTTAGAAGTGCTAACCAATGGCACTTTCCACTCTGAGCTCTTATATTCAATATTTTACCTTTTACTTATCTACAATCATAGCTTTTAGTTCAGCTTGTGAAACTAAAACATCATCAACATAAGCTTTACCATCAAGCATCCAGATTTGACCTTTGTTTTTAATAACACTGATGT
>DAOVJL010000157.1 GCA_030673275.1 Sulfurimonas sp. | reverse complement strand
TATGCAAAGTTCATCTCTAAGCTCCGATATGATTAGTTCCATAGAAGAGGTAATTGATGCAAGATTAGATGAACTGACTCCACTTATGGTTAAAGAGATGGTTCAAAAACTTATAAAAGAACATCTTTCTTGGCTAGTTGTTTGGGGTGGTGTTTTTGGTGGTCTGATCGGACTACTAGGGTCTTTTTTATTTTAAAGCCAATCGGAACAAGTCCCGCTAGGCTACGCTAGCCGCTGAGGCACTAAAGCTTGACACATTCGTGTCAAAAGAAAAGACATATTTTATTTAATTAACTTCTATAGTTACATCCGCGATTTCTATAATATCACCTTTGATTATTTTAGCTCTTTTTCTAGTCTCAACTTCACCATTTCTAATTACATAACCATCAGCAATTAAAAACTTTGCCTGAGCACCGCTATCTACCAAATCTAAAACCTTAATCAACTTAAAAAGTTCTATATAATCATCTTTTAATTCATATTTCATCTCTTGCCCTTTATTGTTTGAAATCATAGCAAATTATTAGATGATTTTTAAAAGCATTTATTAAAAATGCTGATTGTATAATGAATATTATGGAAATTGGCACAACTACACTAAATTATATCGGTTCTGATTATGCAACTTCTGTCAATTCTGAAGATGGTGTAAATAAAAGAAATCTAGAAAAATCTTCTAAAGAAGATGAAGAGAAAAAAGCCTCCACTAACGAATTATCCCAGGAAGAAAAGCAGCTAGTTCAGGACCTTCAATCTAGGGATACGGAAGTTCGTGCACATGAGGCAGCTCATCAATCTGGAGGAGCAGCTACAGGTGGAGCATCATTTACTTACCAACAAGGTCCAGACGGCAAGATGTATGCTATTGGCGGTGAAGTCAGCATCTCTATAAGCAGTGGTTCAACCCCTGAAGAAACTATTGCAAATGCTCGAGCAGTTATAGCATCTGCCATGGCACCAGCAAATCCAAGTGGACAAGATCTCGCAGTAGCTTCGAGTGCAAGAGTTATGATGATGAAAGCCCAGCAACAACTCACACAAGAACAACAAGGCGAAATAAAAGGCAAGGAAGTGTACAAAAATGAAGCACAAAAAGATACTGGTTTAGAGACTAAAGAAGATTCAGACTTACTTCAAATAGATATTTCAGCCTAGTTATAAAAACTAAACCTCTTCGTTTATAATAGAAAAACCCAAATCATACATGGCTTTATCTACCATTTCAATAGCTTTTGCCATAGTCTCTTGAGAGATTTCCGGAAGTTCTCCACCCCACATTGCTTCTGCTTCTTTGAAACCTTGTATCATGCCCTCACGACCAGCACGCATCATATCTTCATCACCACCTGCTCCATTTATAACAAAGTTAGCAATACGCTCAGAAGTTTGCGTAACTCCAAAGAATCCATCTTCACTAACAAGCTCAGATGCTTCTTCCTGAGATAGTTTTGCTATAGGTTTACCACTATAGCCTATATCACTCAAAAATGTCTGAAAATCTTGATAATCCTGAGTAAACTTATCTGCCTTACCATTTATCTGACCTTGAATAGATGCAGAATTAAAAGAAACCATTTGAGAATTTTGTTTAAGCTCTGCTTTTATCTCTGCCACTTCATCTTTTGAAAGTTTTTCAGTAAAAAGAGGTTTTATTGCCGATTGGTTATTTGCACTCTTTAAAGCGCCCATACCTGCTGATATTTGCATAATTAATCCTTTCATGCGTATACGTATACATTTCAGTACACCTTATAGTATGAATATCGACATTTAGTTATCTTTTGTTAAATTTATATATTTATTTCATTAATTTGAAAAATTCCGTTATAATGTTCGCGATGAAAGATTTGTGTGTGAGTTCATCTAAGTATATTCTGCTTGACATTCGACTCACCTCCATATTTAGACTCCACTTCCAAGAAGTGAATTTTTACCAAAGAGGTACAACATGGCAGAATTGCTAGACGGATCAGTTAAATGGTTCAATGAAGAAAAAGGTTATGGTTTTATTCAACAAGACAACGGACAAAGTGATATTTTTGTACACTTTCGTCAAGTAAACAGTACAGGTCCAGGACGTGTTTCTTTAGCTGAAGGTCAAAAGGTAACTTTTGAAGTTGGCGAAGGTCAAAAAGGTCCTCAAGCTGAGAACGTAACTCCTCTATAGGTTTTACACCGCAGATTCCATCTTCTGATGGTCTGCGACCTTATTACAACTAATTACTCTAAACTTCTCTATTCTTACTCCAAAAAACTCGAATACTCAATTCTATAAAATAAACATTAAATTTTATATATAAATATAATTAAAAAAAACAACTTATTAAAATATGCTACAATAATCGCAAATAAAATATAATAACTAAAGGAACTAATAAAAATGGAACATAAACTTTTTTATCCGAGTAAAGAACTTTCAGCAAATGCAGCTGTGAAAAGCATGGATGAGTACAATAAATTACAAGATTTTGCCAAAAATGACTATGAAGGTTTTTGGGACAGTTTCGCTAAAGAAAAAATTACTTGGAAAAAACCTTATACGAAAGTTTTAGATGATTCAAATATGCCTTTTGCCAGATGGTTTGAAGGTGGAGAACTTAATGTTTCAGAGCAGTGTATTGACCGTCATTTAGAAAAAAATGGTGAAAAAACTGCAATTTTATTTGAAGGTGAACTTGGTGATATTCAAAAAATCACATACAATGAGTTATCACACCGTGTAAATAAAACTGCTAACCTTTTAAGAAATCGTTACGGCATAACTAAAGGTGACCGTATAGTTATCTATATGCCGATGATCCCTGAAGCTGCATATATGATGTTAGCTTGTGCTCGTATCGGGGCTATTCACTCTATAGTATTTGGAGGATTCTCTTCAGATGCTATTCGTGATCGTATTATGGATGCACAAGCTAAACTTATCATAACTGCAGATGGAGCTTACCGTAAAGGCAAGCCATATTTATTAAAACCTGCTGTTGATGAAGCACTTGCTAAAGGCGGATGTGACTCTATTGAAAAAGTTTTAATAGTTAGAAGAAATAATGAAGAGATAAATCTTGTCGAAGGTCGTGATGAGATTTATAATGATGTAGTTGATGCAATGAGTGATGTTTGCAAAGCTGAGTCAATGGCGAGTGAAGACCCGCTGTTTTTACTCTACACTTCAGGAAGTACAGGTAAACCAAAAGGTGTTCAGCACAATCAAGCAGGTTATATCCTTTGGGCGCAGATGACAATGGAGTGGGTATTTGATATTAAGCCTGATGATATTTACTGGTGTACTGCAGATGTTGGCTGGATTACAGGTCATACATACATAGTTTATGGTCCACTTGCAGCTGGTGCTACTACAGTTATGTATGAAGGTATTCCTCTTTTTCCAGATGCAGGACGTTGGTGGAAAATGATTGAAGAGCTAAAAGTTACTCAGTTTTATACAGCTCCTACAGCCATTCGCATGCTTCATAAAGTTGGTAATGACGAACCAGACAAATATGACTTAAGTTCTCTTAGAATTCTTGGAACAGTTGGAGAGCCTATTAATCCTGAAGCATGGGATTGGTACCACAATAAAATTGGTGGGGGAACTTGTCCTATTGTTGATACATGGTGGCAAACTGAAACAGGTGGACACATGATATCTCCACTTCCTGGTGCTACACCTATTCAAGCCGGATGTGCAACACTTCCTGTTCCTGGAATAATGGCTGAAGTTATTAATGAAGATGGTACCCCAACAGCAGTTGGAGAGAAAGGTCTTCTTTGTATAACTAAACCTTGGCCTGCGATGATTAGAAATGTTTGGGGAGATCCAGATAGATTTAAAAAATCATACTTTGGTGATTGTAAAAAAGATGGAGAGCCAGTTTATTTTTCAGGTGACGGTGCGATG
>DAOVJL010000069.1 GCA_030673275.1 Sulfurimonas sp. | reverse complement strand
TTTTAGAAGCGGAAGTGCATTTGCTTCACAAAAAGCAAGAGATTATTTAAAAGACTTAAATCCCCAAGATATTAAAAATGTTGCAGTTATAAGACATGCTGCAATAGGTGATTTTATGAATATACGACCATTTTTAATAAACTTAAAAGAGATGTTTCCAAATACAAAAATCACACTAAATGTGCTTAGTGGATCCGAGTATGGAATACCATTAGACTTAATAGATGATGTATATGTTATGCATAAGTTTGACCAAAATGATAAGACAAAAAAGTTAGGTTTCTTCGATAGAGTGAAGCAAGCTAAAGCTATGCCTGCGCAAGATATACTTTTTGATCTTACAGACAGTACATTAACTATGCTGACTGCTATCTTTTCAAACTCTAAATTAACGGTAGGTTATCCATATAGAGCGACTAGAAGATTTTTTTATGATATCGCAACACGGAGAAGTGATTTTGTTTTAGAGACTGAATCGACTATACAGATGCTTAATATGCTTGGTTGTAAAAGAACAAGAGAGCTGAGATATGGGTTTGAAGAGAAGTATCCAAAAAAAGATCTGAAGCGTGTAGTCTATTTTGCCGGAGCATCTGTAAAAAACAAGTGCTGGGAAGAGGAAAAGTTTAAAGAGTTGATTGATAGAATGTCTGATAAGTATCCTGATTATAATCATGTGATCTTACAAGGTATCAAAGATGATGAAAAATTCTTAGATATCTACAAACCTCTTGAGCATAAAGACAATGTGCTTCTTCAAACATCAATGGAACTTGATGATGCGATGCAGTTTTTAGCTGACAGCAGGTGTTTAGTCTCAAATGACACAGGTGTTAGAAATATGGCAATTGCTCTTGAGACGCCAACTATAGGAATATTTTTTGCAATAGCACCATTTAGATACTGGCCAAGAGATGTTAAGCATGACTGTGTGTTTAATGTAGAGTATCTTAGTCCGGAAGTAGATGACGTGTATAAATCTGCTGATAGCTTAATATCTAAATTGTACTAGATAATTTAAATTTCTTCTTGCTGCTCTATTTGAGAGATTTTATTAAACAAACCCGCAAACAGTGCAAAAAAGACCATTGGGTTCATTGTGTGAAATGCTATATGCCCAAAGGACCAAAGAAAAAATAAAATTATAAAAATGAGATTAAGTGTATGGTATTGCTCAGTTTTAAACTTCAACTCGAATAAGGAGTAATATATTCGTAAAATTAAAATAAGACCAAAAACTCCGAGTTGAATAGCGGTTGTAATAAAAGTGTTGTGACTGTCATGCTCTTTAAATTTTTTTAAATGCTCAGAATCATAACCTCTTTTTTCTGCATAATACTGTACTTGGGACATGTCATTACCGATTCCGGTTCCAATCAAAAAGTTATCACTAAAAGTCTCAAGACCAATTGCCCACAGAGATACTCTAGTAGCAAAACTCCCTCTGAAATTATCATCATATATCATGTTTGAAATATCGGTTTTAGCTTGATAAAATCTATCGTGAAAATTAGGACTCACATTATATGCTACTAAGAATGTTGTTGATATAAGCAGTAAAGCTAAAACAAATGCTTTAAATTTATGCTCTATATGTGAAAATATTAATATAAAGATTAATATTACATATGTAACCTGACCTGTCCTGCCGCCGTTTATAAATAAATTTGAAGTTACTGTTAAAAAGAACAGGATATAAAGTATTTTGACTTTTATGCATTCATGGTTTTCTATAACTTTTTGCAAGAGCAGCATGCTGGCAAATGCTAAATACATACTGTAATCTGTATGACTCATAAATGGAGAGGGATCGCTAGGTAAAATATTTTTATATGTCCAAAGTTCAAAAAATATTCCATAAGACATGATTTCACTCATAAATATTCCAAGTAAAAATGCAGAGAAGATATGTGTTATATATTTTTTATCAAGGTATATAAATATAACAAATATAATTAAAAAATGCCTATATTTCAGTACATAGTCTAAGCCTTCTGCCATACTGCTAGCCCAGAATATTGAAACAGCACTGTATCCAAGAAACATTATAAACGTAAAAATTAAAGGATTTGATCTGTACTGTTTATATTTATATTTCCAGTTTCCATCCAGAATCCATAAAAGTAACATTGATATTTCAAAAAAGTTTGCCCCTGCTTTTGAAATTGGAATTGAAAAAGCAAATCCGATTAAAAGATAGTTTATATATTTATTAAAATCTATTTTATTTATTATTTGTGCATACATACTTATTGCTCTACTTCAATAACGATTCAAAATATTCAATATATTTCTCAGCAGTAATTTTATGTGACATTTTATTTTCAATTGTATATCTGCAATTATCAGATAACTCTTTTAACTGCTCTGGTGATTCATAAAGTTCTCTAATCTTTTTTGCAATGCCTTTGCAGTCTTTAACTTCAACGATATAGCCATTAAACCCATCATCAATAATTTCCATGCTTCCCTCAATTGATGAAGCGATTACAGGAGTGCCTCCAGCGAGTGATTCAAGAATAACACGAGGCAATCCCTCTTTTCTTATTGACGGGTGAACTAAAACATCACAGGCAGAGATTATCTGTGGTACATCACTTCTGTAGCCTGTCACTTTGATTCTGTCTTTCATACCACTTTTTTCAATCTCATCAGCAATATAAACCTCTTTATCTAAATCACTGCCTATTAAAAGAATATGAACATCTTTAATATCAGATAATTCCGCAGCTGCTTTTAGTAGATATATTAAGCCTTTATGTGGTCTGGCACTTGCTACACATGCAACATTGAAATTATCTCTGTTTGTACCAAACTCTTCTAAGTCTAAAGGCTCTTGGTTGTACCAAGCTAAATCATGTCCTTTATAGATAGTCACGATTTTTTTGTTTTTAGTAAAAACTTGTTTAGAGACATGGTCATTAACAGCTTGCGAGACACAGATTACACCATCTACTCTTGGATTTAGTATAGAGAGGTAAGAACCCGGGTCATGCCTGTACATCCCACCTGTTGTACCGCGGTATACTACAAGTTTTACATCTGTACCCATAGAACCAAAAACGGCATTTGGTATGTTTCTTGATCTTGTTGCATAAACAATATCAATATTTTTTTCTTTAATGATTTTTTTTATTTGTAGAATAATTTTTAGGCTGATTTTTTTCTTATGGGTAGTATCAATAATATCAATTCCATGCTCAATAAATCTGGAATAATATTCACTGTCTTTTTCAGTCATGATAGTAATATTGTGTCCAGCTTTAGCTAAAGATACATAAATCTCCAGCTCTGGTCTGACACTGTTAAATGAGCTGCTTGACGATGTTAATGCTAATATATTCATTTATTTAAAATATTACCCTTGATAAAATTAGTTGGATTTTAACTAAAATATACTTATAATCATATTTTCTTAAGTTGCTTCGCTGTTTGAATGATTTCATCTGCTTTGATTTCACAAATTGAAAAATCATTTTTATTTAACTTAAAGTGATTGATTTCACTGCTGGATTTCACTACTTTATTGATAGGGGTTATGTAAACACGGTTTATTGGTGTTGGTCCAAAAATTGTAATTGATGGTATGTTTAATCCCCATGCCATATGTGTTGGACCTGTGTCATTTCCTATAAGCAGATTACATTTTGAGACAACATATTTCAAATCATTTAATGAGCCTTTGGGAAGTACATGTAGATACTCTGAGTGATCTTGCATCCAGAGTGCTTTTTGGTGTTCCTCTTCACTTCCCCAAACTATATAAGTCTCTACATGTAGAGCCTCTGCAATCTCTACAAACTTCTCTTTTGGATAGTTTCTGCTCTCCCAAGTTGAACCGATTACAAATAGGTTGAAAATATCTGGCAGGTTCTCTACATGTGAAGAGGAAAATAAAAATTTATCTTTGTTTATAATTTTTTCACTCGTTATTTTTATTCCTAACGGTTCACAAATAACAGTTGCATTTCTATCTATCGTATTTGCATCATAAGGAATACGCACTTTTTTATTGTAAAAAACAGATGCAATTCCTTCACGAATTGAATCTTTATCAAAACCTGCAATAACTTTTGCACCAATTATTCTAGAAACGATAGCAGATTTTAGCAGTCCTTGTGCATCTATTACAATGTCATAGTTATTTTTTGAATAGGTTTTAAGTATTTTAAATTGATTGAAAACTTCGCTTTTTTTCTTTTTTATAGACTTTAGGTTTATAGGTAAAATATTATCAATATCCGGATTATTTTCAAGAACACCTTTAAAGCCACTCTCAACAACCCAGTCTATTTGAGCATTTGGAATCTCTTTTTTTATAAACTGCAGAGCTACCATCGCATGTATGATATCTCCCATAGCCGATAATTTTACTATACATATTTTCATAAGTGAATTCTACATTACTATTGATGAATATCAGCTAATTTGTAGACTGTTTTTATTATTTGGGTAAAATTCATAATAAATAAGAGTTTTGGGATAGTTATTGAAAAAAATTTTAAAGCGCTACTGGCCATATATAAAAGAGTATAAATTACAATATTTTTTAGTATTTATCGGCATACTTTTTACAGTTAGTGCAACAGCTGCAACTGCACATATTATGAAACCTTTGATGGATGATATGTTTATTGCCAAAAAAGAGGAGATGTTAACTTTTATTCCACTTGCACTAATTGGAATCTATTTTTTCAAATCAGCCGGTAGATATATTCAGTCAGTTTTCACGAACTACATAGGACAACATATAATTACAAGGTTTCGTGAGATGTTACTTGATAAAATTATAAATCTTGATATGGGGTTTTTATATATAAACCGTAGCGGTGAGTTGATTTCTCGCGTTACAAATGATATTGAGAGAATTCGCTACTTTGTGTCAAATTTACTGCCTGAACTTTTTCGTGAGACGTTGACTGTTGTTACTCTTATTGGATATGTTATTTACTTAAACCCTATGCTTGCTTTTTACTCTTTAGTTGTTATGCCACTTGTAGTTTATCCGATTATTTTTATAGGAAAAAAACTAAAAAAATATTCTCGTCGTTCACAAGAAAAAAATGCAGATGTAGTTACAAGACTAACTGAGGTTTTTAATAACAGTGAAATCATAAAAGCAAATGCAACTGAAAAGTTTGAGATGGAGCGTTTTAGTGTCCAAAACTGGCAATTTTTTAAGATAAATATGAAGTCGATTTATGTTGGTGATATAGTCTCTCCAATGATGGAACTAGTTGGAGCACTGGGGTTAGCTGCTGTTATCTTTGTAGGTGGAAGAGAAGTTTATAATGACAATATGACGGTTGGAGAATTTACAGCATTTTTAACGGCTGTTGGACTTGTTTTTCAACCTATTCGCCGAATTGGTTCAATATACTCAAAAGTTCAAGATGCGGTTGCCGCAAGTGAGAGGGTTTTTGAAGTTTTAGATATCCAGAGTAAGATAGTTGATGGAAAAAAGCTTCTTGAAGATGACATCTCACATGTAGAGTTTAAAAATGTAAAACTTAAGTATGAAGAGTCTTACGCACTTAACAATATAAACATAGAGATAAAGCAGGGTGAAAATATAGCTCTTGTTGGAGATAGCGGAGGCGGTAAAAGTACATTTATAAATATGCTTCTTCGCTTTTATGACCCGGATAGCGGAGAAATTTTAGTGAACAACACTAATATAAAAGATTTTACGCAGGACTCACTAAAACACCATATCTCTTTAGTTTCGCAAAGAATATATATATTCCAAGACACATTGGCTGCCAACGTCGCTTACGGACAAGAAGTTGATGAAGATAAAGTAAATGAAGCATTGAGGCTTGCAGATGCTTCTAGTTTTGTTGCTTCACTTGAAGATGGCATACATACCAAAATGGAAGAGTTCGGTGCAAACTTATCTGGTGGTCAGAGACAGCGTGTTGCGATTGCCAGAGCGATTTATAAGCACTCTTCACTTCTTCTTTTTGATGAGGCAACATCAGCACTTGATAATGAGAGTGAAAAGAGAATTCAAGCAGCCCTAGATGAGTACACAAAAGATAAAATAACTATAACAATTGCTCATAGATTAAGTACTATTGAGCATGCAGATAAGATTTTAGTTATGCAAAAAGGTGAGATAGTAGCAAGTGGAAATCACAGCGAACTCTTAAAAAAATCCGAAGTTTATCAAAGGTTAGCTGGTCAATTTAAAGATTAGATTAATCAGATTTTCAACACTTTTTAGAGATAATCGCGGTAATTATTAAAAAATGGACTATTAACATGCTAGATTTTGCAAAATTTACAAAGTACTCAAAACCAGGACCTCGTTACACAAGTTACCCGACAGCACTAGAGTTTAGTGATGATTATGGTTATGATGAATATATAAAAAAGCTAGAGTCTCAAGACTCCTCTCGCCCATTGAGTTTATACTTTCATTTGCCTTTTTGTAAAAATGCATGTTACTTCTGTGGATGTAATGTTGTGTTTACTTCCAAAGAAGATAAGATGCTTCGTTATATAGAATACTTAAAAAGAGAGTTAAAAATTCTTTCTTCACATGTAGATTGTAATCGCGAAGTTATTCAGATGCACTTTGGCGGCGGAACACCAACATTTTTTTCAGCACCACAGTTAAAAGTAGTTATTGATGAGATCAAGTCATACTTTCCA
>DAOVJL010000098.1 GCA_030673275.1 Sulfurimonas sp. | reverse complement strand
TTGGTTTCTCTCAATAGTATCAATATCTGAATGCATGTACTGAACTTTTATACCCAAATCCGCTAGATATTTTGTAAGAGCTTCCGCCATTTTTTTTGTAAGAACAGTTATGAGCACACGCTCATCTTTGAGAGTTATTTTTTTAATCTCATCGTGAATATCTTCAACCTGATTATCAGAAGATTTTATTTCTAAAATCGGGTCAAGAAGTCCAGTTGGACGGATGATTTGATGTGCAGTTACACTTGACATGTCAAGCTCATATTCAGCAGGTGTGGCTGATACAAAAAGATAGTGAGGAGCTTTGTTTATATACTCATCAGCTTTCAGCGGTCTGTTGTCTAGGGCACTTGGAAGTCTAAAACCATAATCAACCAAAACCTCTTTTCTTGCTCTGTCTCCTGCATACATTCCGCGATACTGAGGAAGAGAGACATGTGACTCGTCTACTATTACTAAATAGTCCTTATGGTTAAGAGCAAAGTAGTCAAGCAGGGTAAAGGGAGCATCTCCAGGTTTTTTATCTGTCAATAGTCTTGAGTAGTTCTCAACTCCTTTACACATTCCCGTAGTTTGCAGCATCTCTAAATCAAACTCAACTCTCTGTTTTAGTCTTTGGTACTCTACAAGTTTCCCTTCTTTTTGAAAGTAAGCAAGTCTGTCATCAAGTTCTTCTTCTATGCGCTTTATAGCAATTGCCATTTTTTCTTGACCTACACTAAATTGTGAAGTTGCGTAGATTGTAAATTTTTTATGATCTTCAAGTCGTTTATTATCTATGATGTCAAAAGTATATATAGCTTCAATCTCATCCCCAAAGAACTCTATGCGGATAGCTTCCTGCTCAAAGTAGGGTGGATAAATATCTATACTCTCTCCATTTACTCTTATATGCCCACTGTCAAAGTAAGCATCGTTTCTGCTGTAGCCCATCTCAACTAAACGAAGTAGAAGTTTCTTTTGAGGTATTTCATCGCCAACTTCTAAAGCTTGAACCATATTTAGATACTCCTCAGGGTCACCTAAACCATAGTTTGCAGAAACAGAGGCTATAACAATAACATCATCATAACTTAAAAGGTTTGCAGTTGAAGAGAGTCTCATACGTTCTAGTTCATCATTGATAGCACTGTCTTTTTCTATAAACAGATCTTGTCTTGGTATGTAGGCTTCAGGCTGATAGTAATCATAATAAGATACAAAATACTCTACATGTGCTTTTGGAAAAAAGCTTCTAAATTCAGAGTACAGTTGAGCAGCCAAAGTCTTATTGTGAGTCATAATGATAGTAGGCATCTTCACATTTTCTATAACTTTAGCCATAGTATATGTTTTACCTGACCCGGTAACACCTTCAAGTGCCTGGTAGCGATTGCCTTTTAGTATAGAATCACTTAATTCTTTTATAGCTTTAGGCTGGTCACCTGCTGGTTCATAAGGAGTGTTTGCTTTAAAGTTTATCTCTTTTTTCATTGATGGAATTATAGCTGATTTGCCATTATTAATGATAAATATCTGCTTATAGATTACAGAGAACACCACTCTAAAAATGAGTTTAATGTTTGATTTTTTTTAAATTATGATAGAATTATATTCATATAATGCAAAGTAGGAATTTTTATGCAAAATCAAACAACTTTAGAAAAACTAAATGAAAAAGTATCAACTATATTACAACAGTATCACTCTCTAAAGGGTGAAAATGAAATGCTTAGAACAGAGGTAGTGACACTAAAATCTGAAAGTGAAATAAAAAATCAAGAGATAGACAAATTAATAGAACAAAATGCTATGAAAGATTTAGAGATAGAAGAGATAGTTGAAAAAATAGAAAGTATTATGGGTTAAGTGAATGAGTAAGAAATTAGGTTTAAATATAGGTGGTCGCCGTTTTGATGTTGATGTTGAAGATAGCTTTGCTCTTTTTTTGGAGCAACAGATGAAAAACGATTTTAACGTAGATGGTAATAATGAAATAAAAGTCTTACTCCAAGCCTATATTCGTAAAAATCATGATTTGTTTTTGCAAGAGCAAAAAATAGAAGAAATCAACAAAAAACTAGAATTATAAACACTAGTTTATACTAATATAAGTTAAGAGTGATATAATTCCATCCTCTTTAAAAGAGATGGTGTGCGCTCGTAGCTCAGCTGGATAGAGCACTGGTTTGCGGTACCAGCGGTCACATGTTCGAATCATGTCGGGCGCACCATGACTACAAACAGAAATACAACAATTTTACTTCATTTTTAAAATCTTGATTTAATCTTTTTATATGTCGCGGAATAGAGCAGTTCGGTAGCTCGTCGGGCTCATAACCCGAAGGTCGCAAGTTCAAATCTTGCTTCCGCAACCAATCCCAATTAACATCTTTCAATAACTAAATAATCAGTCTAGAACTCTGGTTTTATGTACCAGCGGTCATGTTTGATTTGACTCAGTTTTGACTATGTTAGTTTAGTTTACATAGTACTCCTTATCGCTTAACTGGATAAAGCAGTCCCCTCCTAAGGGATAGCTCGTGGTTCGAGTCCACGTAGGGAGACCAATATATACTACTCGAAAAACAGATGCAATGAATAAAAGGAAAATATTGTTTAGACTATTTAAAGAAAATGAAAAAGAGAAAGAAAAAAATAAAGTTGAAATTCACAATCGTTTAATTGATATTAGAATAGGTAGAAAATACGCTAGAGGTGAAAATATGAATGGTAATACTTATAAATGTTTTGATAACACAGCTGAAGAAGTATATGACCGCTCTATTGAAAGCTCAGATGATTTAAAGTCTGTAAATAAGACATATTTTATAGAAGGATATGATTTACAAACAAAAGAGTTATCACGTGTGCTCAAAAAGAGCGTGAAATCAGAGTAATAAAATATCTTGAAACTGAATAATTACCTACTTTAGGTGTCTTTGGCTTTTAGGTACCAGCGGTCACATGTTTGAATCATGTCGGGCGCACCATACTTAAACTCCACTAATAACGAACTTTCAAAAAATTACAAACTATTTTTATTAGCTATTTATTTTGTCTTTTATGACCTTGGCTAATTCACTACACTCAGAAATTTTTTGTTTGTAAGTAAGATCATCTTTTAATAATATATCTATAAAAGCACTTCCAACAATTACACCATCCGCACCCTTTACTTTGTCTTTTGCGGTTTTTTGGTTTACTCCAAAGCCGACATAAACAGGTGTTTGTGTATATTTTCTAATGGAAGATAAAAATGGTTGTAAATCTTCAGCATTGCCAGAACCTGTTATCCCAGTGTAAGCAACCATATAAATAAATTTTTTAGAATCTTTTACAATCTCTTCAATTCGTTTGTCGCTGTCAGTTGGAGCTACAAAACTAATATTTGACATATTGTTTGAGTCAAACAGTTCACTGTATGCCAGTGCTTCTTCATGTGGTAAGTCAGGTATGATTAATCCGCTAACACCTATCTCTCTTGCATATGGAATTAATTTACTCATGTTTTGTTGATAAAAACTGTTGAAATAACCCATCCAAAGTGTATCTACTTTAGGTGCTACTTCTTTAGAGATATCTAGTATACGTTCAAATTTAAAACCAAGGTCTAATGCTCTGTGGCTTGCTCTTTCTATAAGTGGACCATCCGCAACAGGATCAGAAAATGGAACCCCAAGTTCCAATGTGTCAACACCACTATCACCAAGTGTTAATGCTAAGTCAATGCTAAAAGATTTTTCCGGATATCCAGATGTTATATATGCTACAAGTTTTTTCAATTGTTTTCCAAATCAGGTAATTTAAGTAGAGAATATTTTATATGAGAGAGCTCATTATCAAGTTTTAAATCATCATTCCAAGCAGCGAACATATCACTAATGCTAAGCAACCAGTTTACAGTCTCTTCGTTTACTGCTACATGATTAGTTCTTAGCTGATCTAGAGCATCTTCAACAAAAGCCGAAAGTTTAGCCATTGGTTCAATCTTTAAAAAGCTTGAAGCTGATTTGATATTGTGAAAAACACGAAAAAGTTCATTTACACTTTGGTCAAACATGTTTGGTTTTGATAGGTCGATTATCATTGTATCCATATAATCAATCATCATCGAATAGTGGTCTAAAAATTCATCAACTATCTCATAATCAAAGTTGGAATCTAAATCACTTCTTATGCCCATAAAATATTTCTCCTATATGGTTCTTATTATAGCAATTTTTAGTTAAAATACTTATATTAAATAAAAGAGTTTTAAAATGACTAAAAAAATGACAATAACCTCCATAAAAAAATCTAAAGGTGTTCAACCTTTAGTAATGATTACTGCTTATGATGCACTTTTTGCAAAACTATTAGAGCCCAGTTCCGATATGATTTTGGTTGGCGATAGCTTAAATATGAGTTTTGCCGGTAAAAATGACACACTAAGTGCTACACTGGATCAAATGATTTACCACACTAATGCTGTTTGTATGGGTGCTAAAAACAGTTTTATAGTTTGTGATATGCCTTTTGGAACATACTCCAATAAAGAAGAAGCTCTTAAAAATGCTATAAAAGTTTTTCAGGAGACTTCGGCAGATAGTATTAAAATAGAGGGAGGAGAGGATAAAGCTGATATTATAAAGTACCTCTGTGCCAATGGTATAGCAGTTTGTGGGCATATTGGTTTACTTCCTCAGGCAGTTCGCGGTGAAGGTGGCTATAAAGTTAAAGGAAAAAATCCTGCAGAGGAACTTCAGCTTATTAAAGATGCGCAAGCAGTTGAAGCAGCTGGATCTTTTTGTATGGTTATAGAGGGTGTCAAAGCAGATGTAGCAGCAGTAGTTGCAAATAGTGTAAAGATTCCGGTTATAGGAATAGGCGCAGGTAAAGATGTTGATGGACAGGTACTTGTTTTTTCTGACATGTTAGGACTTTTTGAAGAGTTTACACCTAAGTTTGTTAAGAAGTATGTAGATGGAGCTACTATTGTCAAAGATGCCGTGCAAAACTATGCAGATGAGGTTAAGAGTAAAAAATTTCCAAAAGAGGAACATACTTACTAAATGGAACGCTTAGTTGAGATAGAAAAATTTGAGTCAGAAGAAACTACAGAGATAACTCTTCGTCCTGATGCTTGGAATGAGTATATCGGGCAAGAGCAGATTAAAAAGAATCTTGGTGTTTTTATTGAAGCGAGTAAAAAAAGAGATGAAGCGCTTGACCATGTTTTGTTTTTTGGACCTCCGGGACTTGGGAAAACTACATTAGCACTTATTATTGCAAATGAGATGAATGCAAATATAAAAGTAACAGCTGCTCCAATGATAGAGAAAAGTGGAGATTTAGCTGCCCTTTTAACAAATCTTGAAGAGGGTGATATACTTTTTATAGATGAAATTCACCGTCTTTCACCGTCTGTAGAGGAAATCTTATACTCTTCTATGGAAGATTTTAGAATTGATATTATTATAGGCAGCGGACCGGCTGCTCAGACTGTTAAAATTGATTTGCCTAGATTTACACTAATCGGTGCGACAACAAG
>DAOVJL010000182.1 GCA_030673275.1 Sulfurimonas sp. | reverse complement strand
CTGATGCTTGAAATTAGAAATAAAGCACTAAATGCTTACAAAGAGTTAGGTAGAACGCAACTATAATTAGTCCGTAAAAGGAACTCGTCCCTTTTTCTTCGCTGGAGCCGCTGTGGCTACTAAAAGCTATAGCTTCTTTGAAGCTAAGAATTAATAACCTCCTCAACTTAAAATGTTATAATCTCCTAAAAAAGTATATATGAAAAATCAAAATAAAAGCAAAAAAATATTTCTTCTTTATTCGCTTATAACTCTTGGCTTTTTAATATTTTTAGGTGTAATGCTACTTACCACTCTGAAGTCTCGTCATCTTCCATCTCTTTTTACAAAAGAGAGCTCAAGGGCAGTTAGAGGTTCAATCATTAGTGCAGATGGATTTTACATAGCTACAACAAAAAAACTATATAAAGCAGTTGTAAATACTCACTATATTGATCCACAAAAAAAAGAGCTGTTTATTGAACTTTTTAGCATCTATTCTGGAATTGACTCAAAAGAGATTAAAAAGAAGCTTGGCAAAAAAAATGGAATAGTTGTTCTTAGTTACAATATAGAGCAAAAACAAGCGCACTACCTAAAACGTCTTGCTTATGAACTCAGACGCTATAAGGTGTTTGTTGAGAGAAAAAATCCTAGAACCGGCAGAGTGTCTCTTCATGGACTAAGTATTATTGAGAGCGGAGAGAGCAGAGAGTATCCATATGAAAAACTATTAACACCTATAATTGGCTATCCTCATAAACTTGAAGAGGATGGATATACTTATATAAGAGGGGTTAAAGGAATAGAGAGAAAATTTGAAGAGGAACTTCAATCAAAGCAGGATGAACTCTCACAAGGTCCAAGAGATGTTAATAGCTACATTATTTTAAATAAAGATAGTTTTACTAAAGCAAGTGTTAATGGTCTTGATATAAAACTTAATATTCCAGTCTCCCTTCAAATAAGAGTAGAGAAGATGTTGGATAGTATGAAAGAGGAGATAAGAGCTAAACAGATTATAATTTCTATTATGAACTCTGAAAATGGGAAAGTTATAACAATGGCCAGCTCAAATAGATTTTTACCAAAATCTATAAAACGAAGCGATTACCCATCTCTAAACAGCGGCATGATAGAGTACAGTTTTGAACCTGGAAGCGTTATAAAAACTATTACATTTGCCCTACTCCTTGATAAAGGGCTTGTCAATCCTTATGATTTGGTAAATGGACATAACGGTCGCTATAAAATTGGTAGAAAAATTATAACAGATGAGCATAAGTTTGATTGGCTCTCTGCTGAAAATGTTATTGTACACTCCTCTAATGTCGGTATAGCTCAATTAGCACAAAAACTCTCAGGAGCTGAGTTTCATAACGGCTTAAAAAAGTTTGGCTTTTCACAAAAATCTACACCTGACCTTATTTATGAAAAAACCGGATCAATACCACACGCTCAGAGACTAAATAATGAAATATATAAAGCAACCTGCTCTTACGGGTATGGTATGCGTGCAAATCTGATGCAAGTTATACGAGCATATAGTGCATTTAACAATAATGGCAGAATTGTTACACCGCAAATTGTAAATAGTTTTATAGACAACTATAAGAAAGAGATTATAATTCCAAATGAAGAACAGATTCAAGTTATTAAAAGTTCAACTGCCCAAAGGGTAAAAAAGATTCTTATAAAAACAGTTAACGAAGGAACAGGAGACAAAGCAAAAACTGAAGGCTTAGAAATTGGCGGAAAAACAGGAACAGCACACATAGTTGAAAAAGGGAAATATGTTAACAAATATAATACAGCCTTTGTCGGTTTTGCAAATGATAAAGAAAACAGATACACTATTGGCGTAGCTGTAATTCAACCTAAAAAAAGCCAGTTTGCATCTCAAACATCTGTGCCTGTATTTAAAAAAGCTGTTGATATTATGGTTGAAGAGGGGTATCTAAAGCCAGATATTGTCGAGTAATCTCGTAGTCCCTGCTTTTGCCTCAACTAAAATAACCGTATTTCCAATCTCTACATGTGAAATTTGTTCAAAATCACGATTTAAAATCTCTACATAAAAAATTTCTAACGGAGAAAGAACTTCTCTCATCTTCTTTATAATCTCTTTTGAGTCTAAAATATTCTTACTTACCATAATTCCAGCACTATGAAGAGATGCTGAAATTTTAAGTGCATCTTTTCTCTCTGACGAGCTTAAATAAACATTTCTACTGCTAAGTGCTAACCCATCGTTCTCTCTCACTGTATCAACAGGAACTATCAAAGTGCTCATAAAAAGTTGTTTGATCATCAAAGAGATTAAGTTTAGTTGTTGAGCATCTTTCTTGCCAAAATAAGCTCTAGTAGGATTTACTATATTTAAAAGCTTCATAACAACTGTTAAAACACCATTGAAGTGAGATGGACGACTTGTACCTTCAAGTACATAACCTCTTACATTAGGAGCACTTAAACTAACTTCATCATCACCATAAATATCATAAGAGTGAGGAAAGAACAAAACATCAACACCACTTAGTTTACAAATATGCTTATCTGCGTCATCTTTTTTAGGATATTTATCTAAATCTTCACCCTTTAAAAACTGTGTAGGATTTAAAAATATAGAGACAATTACTAACTCATTTTCTTCTTTAGCTTTTTTTATAAGAGAGATATGACCTTCATGTAAAGCACCCATAGTTGGAACAAATCCAATACTCTCTTTTTTATATTTTAAATATTCTTTTAACTCTACAGGGTTGGAAATAATCTTCATTTTAAGCCTATGTTTAATATAATCGCAATTATACAATAATGGAACAACTATATGGATAACTACGAATACACAGAACTACTAAAAAATATTACAATTAAAATGAATAATATTACTGGTGTTGTTGAACCTGATAAACTTCAAACCAGACTTGATGAAATAGAAGAACTAGAAAATAATCAAGATTTTTGGAATGATGCGGCAAATGCTGCAAAAATTCAAAAAGAGAAGACTCAGTGTGAACGTAAACTAAATAAATATAATATTGCTAAAAATGCCATAGAGGATGCGAAAGAGCTTTATGAGATGGCAAAAGAAGAGGGCGATGAAGAGTCTATAAATGAGTGTTTTGATGGAGCTGGAGATTTAGAGCAACAGATACTCAATATGGAGATGGAAGTTCTTCTAAGCGAGGAGATGGACTCTAATAATGCTATTTTATCTATTCACCCTGGAGCTGGAGGAACAGAGAGTCAAGACTGGGCAGAGATGCTTCTTAGAATGTATAAAAGATGGGCTGAGAGACGAGGCTTTAAAGTTGAAGTACTTGATTATCAAGTTGGAGATGAGGCAGGTATCAAAGATGTATCAATCCTAATAAAGGGTGAAAATGCTTATGGCTACTTAAAAGTTGAAAATGGTATCCATAG
>DAOVJL010000094.1 GCA_030673275.1 Sulfurimonas sp. | reverse complement strand
GATGGAGAGTTAATTACTCAAAAATTTGGACTTCCTAAACCTTAAGAGGTCTATAATGAAAATTTTATACATTGTTTTACTACTGTGTTTTAATATCTTTGCTACTCAAACAGATTCCCTTTCTCAAAAACCAAGAGTAATGCTCGAATCAATATCAAAATATGCTATTCGTCTTGGAAATGGTGATGCCAAAGTTATTTATATATTTGTTGATCCAATGTGTAAATATTCTAATCGTTTTATAACTAAAATCAATGAAAACGAAATAATACAGCAAACAAATAGTTACTATATATTTTTATACAAACTTCCAAAATATGATTCTCAAAAACTTATCCAATATATTTATCAATCAGATGAGCCTAAATCTACTCTTTTAGATGTTATGGTTGATGAGGACATCATAGACCTTGATGACTTTAATGCAAATAATAAAACTATAACAGCCATACAAAAAATTGCCGAGGTTGCTGAAGAATTTGATATGACGCTTAGACCATATATAATTTCATTTGAAAAAGATTCAAAATATTGTAATGTTTCTGAGGGGACACTTTCATGTGTAGAAGAGTTTGAAGATTAGCCTGATAAATTTAAACTTCTTAAGCTATAATGTGATTAATACAATCTAATATAATTTAATTTCATCACTTTTTAAGCCTCTTGAATTTAATATATGAAATTAGTTAAATAAAGGAGCCCGTATGAAATCACTCTTTATAATCTTATTCTTATCATTTACTGTTTTAGCTTCTAAAAATATATCTGCTGTTGAGAAACCGCGGGTTATGCTAGAATCTATATCGAAGCACGCCATTCGTATTGGAACAGGTAACGCTAAAGTTGTCTACATGTTTGTTGATCCGATGTGTAGATTTTCCCGTCGTCTTATGACTAAGATTAGTAAAAATAAAATGTTGCAACTGACAAACAGTTACTATATATTTTTATACAAACATCCCATACTTAAATCTACTAAAGCAATCCAATATATTTATCAATCTGAGGACCCTAAATCTCTTCTATTAGACATAATGGTTGAAGAAGAAATCATGGACTTTGAAAAATTTCTGGCAATGCATGAAGCTGTAGAACCTATACACACAATCGATATTGATGGAGATATCATAGACCTTGATGACTTTCAGGCAATCAATGAAACTATAGAGTCTATAGATAATATTGCCAAAGTAGCCAAACAGCTTGATATGGAACGTAGACCATACTTGATTTCATTTGAGAAAAACTCAAAATATTGCAGTGTTTCCGAGGGAACTGTTCCATGCTTAGAAGAGTTTGAATATTTTGAAGATTAGCCCAAAATTATTGAGCTAATGAAGACTATAATTTAGATATGTACTCAGACACCGCTTTTATATCCTCATCACTCAAGGCTGATACTTGACCTTTCATTATGCCCTTCATAGATCCGCCATAAGTTCCATCTTTATAACCGTTTAATGTATTTATAACTTTTTTACTATCCCAACCTTTTATTATTTGAGATTTTCCAAGTGCTATTTTTAAACCATCAGCCCCATGACAAGCTGCACAGGCAACATAAAGACTCGGCCCTGCTCTTGCAGGTACAACAGCTTTGATTTCTTTAACAACACTCTTTGATGATTCTACTTTAGTTATAGAGTTTTTGTTCTCATCACTACAAGCACTTAGTAAAAGTGCTAAAGCTATTGGTAATACTATTTTCATAAAATTATCCTTTTATGCTGTAATTTTACAGATTTTTAAATTTAGGATAATAAAAAACAAAATATACTTTTAACAATATATCTAGCTGTAAGATTGGAAATAACATCATTAACTTGTCTCTTATACATTTTAGCTATAATATCGCGATTATATAAAGGCGATAGAATATGAATTTTGAACCATATCCGTTTGAAAAACTAAACAATTTACTTAAAGACATTACACCAAACAAAAACTATGCGCCATCAGTTTTAACTATTGGGGAGCCTCAGTTTGAGACTCCGGATTTTATACAAAAAGCTCTTTGTGATAATTCTAGCCTATTAAAAAAATATCCTAAAACATCTGGGGAACTAGATTTAAGAGTAGCCCAAAGAAATTTTGTTTCAAAAAGATTTTCAGTTGAGCTTAGTGATGAACAGATAATTCCAACATTTGGAACTCGTGAAGTCCTTTTTAACTTTCCTCAGTTTTTACTCTTTGATACACAAGAACCAACTATAGCTTTTACAAACCCTTTTTATCAGATTTATGAAGGTGCTGCAATAGCATCAAGAGCTAAAACAATCCATCTAAATTTAAATGAAGAAAACAATTTTAAACCTGAAATAAATGAAGAAGAGTTATCTACATGTGATTTGGTTATTTTAAACTTTCCAAACAATCCAACTACTTCTACACTTAGCTTAGAGGAGCTTAGCGAGTGGGTGTACCTAGCTTTAAAGCATGACTTTGTACTTTTAAACGATGAGTGCTACAGTGAAATATACACTGATAAGCCAATACCGTCACTTCTTGAAGCATCTATACATGTAGGAAATACAACTTTTAAAAATGTGTTAGTTGTCAACTCTATCTCTAAACGCTCATCTGCCCCTGGACTTCGTTCTGGATTTATTGCAGGTGATGAGAATATCTTAAAAGAGTATATGAAGTACAGAACTTACATAGGTTGTGCCTCACCTCTTCCACTTCAAAGTGCAGCCGCACATGCTTGGAATGATGAAAAACATGTTGAAGTATCAAGAGAGATTTACAAAAATAATTTCAAAATTGCAAAAGAGATTTTAGAAGTTGAGATTCCAAGTGCAACTTTTTATGTCTGGCTAAAAGTCTCAAATCCTATTGAGTTTACAAAAACACTGTTTTTAAAATACAATGTAAAAGTTCTTCCTGGTGAATTTTTAGCAAGAGAAGATGCTAATGGTATCAACCCCGGTAAAGAGTTTGTGAGAATTGCTTTAGTTGAGGCGCAAGAAAAAACAAAAAATGCCTTGCAAAGAATCAAGGAGTGTTTAGATGAGCAATAAAGTTGAAAAACTTAAAACAAAAGTATTAGAAGCTCAGCAAAATTCTGACATAGCTTCACTCTATGTACTGGAACAACAAGCACACGATATTTTTGATGAAAATACAATTGCCGGCTTTTATGCAAATATTCTTGATTTAGCGCTAGAGAGATTAACTGATACTCTGGAAGCTCATAGAGTCATGGATATGAACGAAGTTCAAGATTTTGCAACCTTGAGAGCACTTTACGAGTACGCTATAGAACACTACAGTGCCGGTCAAATTGCAGATGCAAGTACCCTGTTTGAAGTTCTCAGCGGACTAAGCAGTGATGAAAAATTCTCATCAGCACTAAAGTTTCACTGGATAGCTTCTAAAGAAAACATATCTTTAGACGATTTTATAGACAATATTGCAGATATCGACGCAACGCATAATGCCGGGACTTTTTATATAAGTTGTTTTAATAAAGAGGCACAGAAATTGCTAGATAAATCCCAAAATGATGGGGAGTAAGCGGATGAAAATACATTTTATAGGAATTGGCGGAATCGGCATATCAGGATTAGCACAATACATGCACTTTAAAGGGCATGAGGTCAGTGGTTCAGACATATCTGATACTAGCATTACTAAAAAACTTCGTGCCTTAGGTATAAGAGTTACTATTCCACACTGTTCTTCTGCAATTGACTCCCAAGATTTAGTCATTCACTCTGCTATTATTCGCCCAGACAATCCGGAAGTAGTAGAAGCAAAAGCAAAAGGTATTGAAGTTCTTGCCCGTCGAGAAGCTCTACTGCAAATCTTAGACACTTCAAAAGTCTACTCAGTTGCAGGAGCACATGGTAAAAGTACTACAACTGCAATCCTAGCAGCCATTATGAGTGGTTCTGCTATCATCGGCGCAGAATCAAAAGCTTTTGGCTCAAATGTTAGATACACTCAAGAGACGGATGTAATGCTTTTTGAAGCTGATGAGAGTGATGGAAGTTTTATAAACTCAAATCCTCACTGTGCTATTGTAATCAATGCTGAGCCTGAGCATATGGAATATTATGACTACAACTATGAACTTTTTTATGACTCATACAAAACTTTTATAAACTCAGCTGGATGTCGTGTTTTAAATGCTGAAGATAAATTTTTAAGTACTCTTGTAGATGAAATAGATGCTAAATGGTTATATCCCAGTAAAGATATCACAAACATCGAATTTATACTTATAAATGATGAACCGCACACAAGGTTTACACTTAAAAATTTAGGCAGTTTCGATGTATGGGGTTTTGGTAGACATATTGCTCTTGATGCAGCTTTGGCAATTCTCGCTGCAAATGAGGCTATGGATATTGAAGAGATTAGAGAAAACCTGCTTACATTCAAAGGTATCAAAAAACGATTTGATATTGTTGGATCTGAAAAAGGCAGCGTAATTATTGATGACTATGGTCACCATCCAACAGAGATAAAAGCAACATTCGAATCAGTTAAAGAGTATGCACATCTAAAAGGTTTCGATAAAATCACAGCTATTTGGCAACCACATAAATATTCTCGTACTATCGATAA
Organism: Sulfurimonas sp.; assembly: GCA_030673275.1. Lineage (GTDB taxonomy): Bacteria > Campylobacterota > Campylobacteria > Campylobacterales > Sulfurimonadaceae > Sulfurimonas. The sequence continues at coordinate 1,051 of DAOVJL010000094.1, read as the reverse complement.
TTTGGAAGAGTTTATAAAGTGTTTTGAAGGTGCTGAGGAGCTTATTATTCTTCCTGTTTGGTCAGCAGGCGAAGCTGCTCAAGATATTAACTTTAAAGAGAAGTTTAAAAGATATAATTTGACTATGGCAGATACTATACACAGAGCAAATAATACTATTACCGTTATAAAAGACAAAGAAATACTTAAAACTTTAGACGAAGGTCTTATTATCGGTTTTGGTGCCGGAGATATTACTTATCAAATAAGAGGAACTGCATAACATGGCATATATAGCAGGTTTAGTAATTGTAGGTTTTTTCTTTTTTGCCCTGCACTATTTTACAGAACTCACACGTCATCAAAAGACATTAGTTACTGCCATTGTGTTGACTATAGTACTCTCTGCTATTGCATTTAATACATACACTAGTACTCAAAGAGAAAATATGATGAATGTTGTAATGAAATTTAATCAACATAAAACTATTTCCTGTAATGGCGTTGCTGTGAACGACAAAAACTACTCTCTAAGTATCGGAACATACACTTTCATAGGTAAAGAAAACACTCCAAACTATGGTCAGATGATTAGTGCATCTACATGCGAGTAGAGACAAACTCAAAGATTGATAAATTAATCAATCAGCTCGACCTAAATGAGCATATAAGCTCATTTAAACAATTCTTCTCAAGAGAACATGCTCTGTACATTGAGGGTGATCAAGAACTTCACTACCGCTACATCAAAGCACTTGACAATATAGAATTTAAAGCACCTCCAAAAGTAGCTGATTTTTTCACTATAAGATCACATCTGAAAAAGCATGGTGTTCTAAATTTTGAACAGATTTTTGAGATTGTAAAAGTTGTTAGATATTTTCGCTACTTTAAAAACCGTGAGCTTGATGGAATCATCGGTGAGTGGATGAGTAAGTTTATTGTTGAGAAAAAGTTCAATGAAGTTGAAAAATACTTTACTCATGACGGTAAATTTGAAGAAAATCTTGATGAGACACTATTTGGTCTAGGTGCGAGAATAAAAGAGCACAAGGCAAATATGAGCGGCTCT
>DAOVJL010000153.1 GCA_030673275.1 Sulfurimonas sp. | reverse complement strand
CTCTTCTTCATCCATATTTGCATGTTTTTTCAGTGCACGTGCGGCAGATATAGCATAATTTCCACCACTACCGATAGATGCAATCTCTCCATCTTCAGGTTCAACAACATCACCGTTACCAGTAAGAATAAAAATATGGTCGTTATTTAGAACAATCATCATAGCTTCTAGGCGGCGAAGAACTTTATCTTTTCTCCAAGCTTTAGAAAACTCTATAACAGACTTTAAAATATCGCCTTTTTTATCTTCTAAAAACTCTTCGAACATGTCAAAAAGGTTAAAGGCATCAGCAGTACTACCTGCAAATCCAGCTAAGATTTTGCCCTTGTGTAACGTACGGATTTTTGTAGCATTACCTTTAAGGACTGAGTCTCCAAAAGTAACCTGTCCATCACCACCGATTACAGCTTTGTCTTTGCCTTTATATGCAAGTATCGTAGTAGCGTCAAACATGTTATTTGTCTCCTTTTGGCGAGATAAAACAATTCATATTTAACTATTCGCCTTGTACATCTACATGTAGTGTTGCATGAATTGCATGACCTAGTTTAAGGTCTAAATCATGTTCACCTACAGTTTTAATAGCAACTTTATCAGTGATATGTTTTTTATCTATTTTTATTTTATGTTGCTCTAAAAGTGCATGTGCCACTTCATCTTTTGTTATTGCACCAAAAAGGTGACCATTTTGACCAAGTTTTTTAGTTATTATAATTTCAGCTTTATCAAGTTTTATTGCAAGTTCTTTTAAAGATGCTATTTCAGCCGCTAAATCTTCAGCCGCTTGTTTTTCATCCTCTTTGTGTTGAGCAATAATATCATCAGTGGCATGCTTAGCAAAACCTTTTCCTATTAAAAAGTTTTTACCATAACCATCTTTTACATCTTTAACTTCACCGGCTTTACCTAAACTTTTTACATCTTTAATTAATAATACTTTCATTATTTTATCCCTTTATCTTTTTATTTCGCCGCCAAAAGAGACGATACCATGTGTTAAATTTCCTATTTTTGTAAATCCTGAATCAGTTAATATTCTAGCAACATGCGCACTTCTGCTTCCAACATGGCAATAAAGAATAATATTTTCATTTTTATCTAACTTTGCTTCTTCTAATGAAGGGAAGAAGCTACTAGTTGGAATAAGTATATCAGCACCGTCTATATGACCCATTTGCCACTCCATATGCTCACGAACATCTACAAGTTTAAAATTAACCATACCAAGATCTCTAGCTTCTAATAGTGCAGAAACTTCATCACCATCTAGTTCAGATTGTGAAACTAAAACTTTACACTCTTCTTTTGTTAAACCACGAGAATGTGTATGAACTACCTCTTCCATTCCCATCTCTATTCTTTTGTTCGCAGCGAACTCAGGAGTACAGAATATACCACAGTGACAAACGCCATTATCTGGAATCTCTTGTTCAATTGCCGGTTTACATGGACAAATTCTATCATCAACACTTTTTGGTTTTTCACCAGTTGTATCAACCATAAAGCAAGGGCAAAAACGCTTTTTGTACATCATCTTGTTACGAGCAAGACCCATCTGTACACCCTCATTTACTTCTTCTTGAGGGTTGTAAACCCAACCAAACTGTGCGTTTACTTTGTCTGTAAATTTTATAGTTTTTTCCATCTCAGCTTGAAATTCAGGCGAATTCATGTCAATTTTAATCATGCTCATTTATTATCCTTTGTTCCTGTGTGCTTTACCTTCGATAATAAATCGAAGTGCATTAAGTTTGATGAAACCTTCTGCATCTTTTTGGTTATATACTTCATCTTCTTCAAAAGTTGAATATTCTTCATTGAAAAGTGATACATCTGATGAACGACCAACTACCATAATGCTGCCTTTGTAAAGTTTAAGACGAACTGTTCCCTGAACATATTTTTGAGTATTATCGATTGCAGCTTGCAACATCTCACGCTCCGGTGCAAACCAAAAACCGTTGTAGATTAGTTTTGCATAACGAGGCATCATCTCATCTTTTAGGTGAGCAGCTTCGCGATCTAGTGTGATTGACTCTATTGCACGGTGTGCTTTTAACATGATAGTTCCACCTGGAGTCTCATAACATCCACGAGCTTTCATACCAACAAAACGATTCTCAACAATGTCAACACGACCGATGCCATGTTTTCCGCCGATTTCATTCAAAGTGCGAAGCATTGTAGCAGGGCTTAACTCTTTGCCATCAAGAGTAACCGGATTACCATTTTTGTAGCCGATTTCAATATATTGGGCTTTGTCAGGTGCGGTCTCCGGAGAGTTTGACCATAACCACATGCTCTCTTCGGGTTCAGCGCTTGGGTCTTCTAAGATACCACCTTCATAAGAGATGTGAAGTAGATTTGCATCCATAGAATAAGGTGATTTTTTACCTTTTTTCTCAATAGATATACCATGTTCAGCAGCGTAAGAGAGTAGTTTTTCACGAGAGTTTAAGTCCCACTCTCTCCATGGAGCAATAATAGTAAGTGTTGCATCTTGAGCTAGGTAACCCATTTCAAAACGAACTTGGTCATTACCCTTACCAGTGGCACCATGACTAACACCATCAGCACCAGTAAGTTTTGCAATCTCAGATTGACGCTTAGCGATTAGTGGACGCGCAATAGAAGTTCCTAAAAGATATTCACCTTCGTAAATTGTATTAGCTCTAAACATAGGGTATACAAAGTCTTTAACAAACTCTTCTCTTAAGTCATCAATAAAAATATTTTCAGGTTTTATGCCAAATTCTAAGGCTTTAACGCGGGCAGGTTCAAGCTCTTCACCTTGACCAAGGTCAGCTGTAAAAGTTACAACCTCACATTTGTATTCGTCTTGCAGCCATTTTAAAATAACACTAGTATCAAGTCCGCCAGAGTATGCTAGGACTACTTTTTTAACTTCTTTTTTCATATGAAAACCTATGTAGTAAAATAAATATCGCGATTTTACAATAAAAGATATTAAAAAATGGTTAGTAGGGAATAGGTAGATATAAACATAAAGCTTATGATAAAATTAATGAGGAGAATGTGCAGTCACAAAAGGTGTTTTATTTAGCCTTTTGTATCAAATAACATTCCTGTTACTTCTAGCATTTTAGGGAGAAACTCAGCTGCTTTTTCCGCAGGAAATCTTCTAATCATTTTACTTGTTTCAGATTCAATAACTGATACATAAAATATATCATCGCTATCAACACCAAATCTTAGGCTAGTGTTCATTGGAGCCATTGCATTATTTAACTCTTCAACCAAGTTTTCAACTTGTTCTTTGGAATTTATTTTCACACTTACTTTAGATGCATTCTGAATATCTTTTACCAAATCCATCTTAGGTGCTTGCTGTTTAACTTGAGCCACTCTTCCTTGAGTTTCTTGAGAAGTTATTTGTGATTGTTGCTGTTTTGCTACGTTTGCTATGCCATCCATGACCTGCTCCTTTACTTCTTTGTTTAAAGAATAATGTTATTACACACCATATCGACACATAAAAAAATAACTTTAATAAAAATATGATAATCTTCCACCTATGAAAGAGTATTTACATCTACTGCAGCAAGAAACGGTATTAAGACGATTATCTATTATACAGTTGATTGCATATTTTGGTGCATGGTTTAGCAATGTTGCTATATACACACTGCTGCTAGATATGAATGTAGGTGCTGAAGTTATAGCCTTTGTAGCTATGCTTCACTTTTTGTCTGGTGTTGTTCAGGCTCCACTGTCTGGTTCTATTATAGATAGTATGAAACCTAAAAAGCTTATGCTGATTTTGATTACATTTGAAATCTTTGCAACACTGTTTTTGATTTTTATAAATGAAATTTCCGATTTATGGCTACTTTATATTTTAATATTTGTAAAAATGGCGGCTGCTAGTTTTTATTTTACAACAGAGATGTCACTTTTGCCAAAGTTGCTTGATGGTGAAAGACTTCAAAAGG
>DAOVJL010000169.1 GCA_030673275.1 Sulfurimonas sp. | reverse complement strand
TAGAAAAACCGGCTAAAAAAGTTACTGCCCTTGATTCTCTTGGCGGACAACCTATTTATGTTGTGGAGAAAGAAAAAGTCAATGGGGATACTGCCGTTTGTAACTTGGCTTCAGTTAATCTATCTCGCATAAATACGAAAGAAGAAATAGACAGAATTGTACCGATTGCAGTTAGGTGTTTGGATAATGTTATAGACCTTAACTTCTATCCGGTTGAAAAAGTAAAACGCACTAACATGAAAAGTCGCTCTATAGGTCTTGGTGTTATGGGTGAAGCACAGATGTTAGCTGAAAAATCTATTGTCTGGGGTTCTCAAGAACACTTTGACAAAATAGATGAACTAATGGAAGCTGTTAGTTATAACACTATCTCTGCCTCTTCAGACTTAGCATTGGAAAAAGGCAAATACGCAGAGTATGAAGGCTCCCTTTGGAGCAAAGGTATTATGCCTATGGATCATGCAAATGCAGAAGTTATAAACCTTGTTGATCGTGGCGGTCTGTTTGCATCTTCATATGAGTGGGATGATTTAAGAGCTAAAGTTAAAAAGCAAGGAATGAGAAACGGTTACTTGATGGCTATTGCTCCAACTAGCTCTATCTCAATTCTTACTGGAACTACTCAGGCGATTGAACCTGTATTTAAAAGAAAATGGTTTGAAGAGAATCTGTCCGGTCTTATTCCGGTTGTTGTTCCAAAACTCTCACCTGAGACTTGGTCTTATTATACTCCTGCCTATGACTTGAACCAAACAGTTCTTATTAAAGCAGCTGCAATTCGTCAAAAATGGTTAGATCAAGGTCAGTCGCTAAACATCTTTATTACTCTTGATAAAGCAAGTGGAAAGTATCTAAATGAGATCTACATGTTAGCTTGGAAACTAGGTCTAAAATCTACCTACTACCTTCGTTCACAATCTCCTGAAGTTGCAAACGATGTAGAAGATAGAAGTATGGAATGTGTAGGTTGTCAATAAAATGAAGCCATTGCTTAAAAAAGATTTACCGGCTTTTTTAAAGAGATTTGGTAATTTTATCGATAGTGAATTTCGACATGTAGATGTTGTATCGCCAACTGTTATTAAAATTACTCTTGCCGGACAAGATAGTGCCAGAGGTTTTGATTGGATAACAGTAGAGTTTGAATTTAGCGGTGTTAGTGATGCTAGACTACTTGATAATTCAAAGCTTCCACATGTAGATATGGGTGATGGCATAAGTATTATATATGAAGATGACTTGTTTGCTTTTGGAATTGGAGAGTACACTGCTCTTTCTAGTTTAAAAAGCTCTACATTTCAAATAATATCTTCAAGTCTAAAGTACCAAGAAGGTCAATTTTAAAGGATAATTATGAGCTATGAAGTAAAAGGAAATATATTAGGGTTTGAAGAAACAACTAATGTAGAGATAAATGAAATGGATGATCTTTTTTCTACTATGCGAGACAGCAATAATGAAAACATATCATTTATAGTTGTCAATCCATACTCTTTAAGAGAGTACTCATTTGATTTACCGACAGATATAAAAGTAGTTTTAGAAATAGATGAAAACTCAAATTTTAGTGTTTACAATATTGTTGTTATTCAAAAACCACTAGAAGATTCTACTATAAACTTTTTAGCACCTATTGTAATAAATAATGATAATAACAAAATTGCTCAAGCTGTGCTTAATTCAAAAAGACATCCAGATTTTGGAATGGCTGAGAAAATACAATCTTTTAAATAAATACACTATAGTTCTTTAAGGAGAAGTTCATGAGAGTAGTTTGTCCACACTGTAAAGGTGTTAATAATGTTCCACAAAAAGAATCATATAAAAAAGCCAATTGTGGCAAATGTAAAAAATCACTTCTTGATACAAAACCGATAGAACTAACTGATAACAACCTTGATGAAGTTATAGTAAATAGTGATATTCCTGTTATTGTCGACTTTTGGGCTCCATGGTGTGGTCCATGCAAAATGATGGGACCAAACTTTGAAAAAAGTGCAGCAAAATTCCCACTAAAAACACTTTTTGCAAAAGTAAATACTGAAAAGGAAAAAAATCTGGGTGCAAGATTTAATATTAGTAGTATTCCAACACTGATAGTATTTAAAAACTCCAAAGAAGTTCATAGGGTTGTTGGTGCATTAGATGAAAATAGCCTAGACAATTTGGCATCTCAATTTATATAATATTTTATTTAATAAAAAAGGATCTGTTATGAGTAAAGATACAGTAACGTTAATAAATAACCGTGATGGTAAAAGCTATGAATTTCCTATACTTGATGCAACAGTTGGACCATCAGTAATCAATATATCAACTCTTTACAAAGAAACCGGGATGTTTACTTATGATGAGGGTTACACCTCTACGGCATCTTGTCGTTCAGATATAACATATATAGATGGTGCTGCAGGAAAACTTATGTATAGAGGTTATGATATAGCATATCTAGCGCAAGAAAAAACTTTTTTAGATACCGCCTATCTTCTTTTAAACGGCGATTTACCAAATAAAGCGGAATTAGACAACTTCTCATTTGAGATGCAAAAACGCTCTTTTGTGAATGAGGGTGTTAAAAAACTTTTTGATGCTTTTCCGGACCGTGCTCATCCAATGGCAATACTCTCTGCAGGTGTTTCCGCTCTTTCAACATTCTATTTCAAACATTTAGAAATAACCAACAAAGAAGAGTACAAAGAGATGGCTAACAGAATAGTAGCTAAGATTCCTACACTTGCCGCTTTTTCATATAGATACTCTCAAGGTCTTCCTATTATATATCCTGATATGAACAGAGGTTTTACAGAAAACTTTCTCTACATGTTAAGATCATATCCTCACAATTATGTTGAGTTAAGACCTATTGAGATAAAAGCACTTGATACTATCTTTACACTTCATGCTGATCATGAACAAAATGCTTCAACAACTGCTGTTAGAAACTTGGCATCTACAAATGCTCATCCATATGCGGCCATAAGTGCAGGTATTGGTGCTCTATGGGGTAAAAGTCATGGCGGAGCAAACGAGAGTGTTATTCGTCAACTAGAGATGATAGGAAGCGTCGATAGAGTTGATAAATTTATTGCAAAGGCTAAAGATAAAGAGGACCCATTTAGACTAATGGGATTTGGTCATCGTGTATACAAAAACTTTGACCCTCGTGCAGGAGTGCTTAAAAAAATCCGTAATGAGCTTATGGGTGAGTTGGGTATCAGCAGTGAACTGGTAGAAGTTGCAAATAAAATAGAGGATATTGCACTAAGTGATGAGTATTTTGTAAGTCGTGGTTTATATCCAAATATTGATTTTTATTCAGGATTGATTCTTCAGGCACTTAAAATTCCAAAAGAGATGTTCGCAGTTATCTTTGTTATTGGCAGAACACCGGGCTGGATTGCACAATGGAGTGAGCTAAATAAACAAAAAAGTGTAAAAATTGCTCGCCCTCGTCAACTTTATGTAGGTTCGGATGATAGAACTCCAGAGTATTAACTCTAGATCTCTAAATTATTTTACAGAAAAAAATTTAGTTTTTTTCTAAGTTGTGCTTTAGCACTTAATATATGAGCAACAGTAATCTGTGACTGTTTTAATTTTCAGATCAAAAGATGAGTTGGCAGGTACATTAAACGTCTCTGGAGTGCTTAAAGTTTTCCAATCTTCATTTGGAAGTTTAAT
>DAOVJL010000143.1 GCA_030673275.1 Sulfurimonas sp. | reverse complement strand
TGTAAAAATGATTTTGAAATTGAGTGATAACAATCTTCGCTAAATTCTACAACTTCTTCTTCACACTCTTTGAGAAAAGCATTTTCTTTATAATCTAAAAGATTAGAGCCTTGAATATAACCATATTTACTAACTATCTCAACCTGATCTCTTTTATCTTCATCAAACTCTCTAAATGCAAGTGCTATAGCCCTCTCAGCACCACCATCCATATAATTAGAAGATGTGTCTATCATCGTAATACCGGAATCTATTGCAACTTTCAGTGCTTCGATATGTTGTGGGTTTAAATCACTTATTCTATAAGTTCCAAATGCAAAATTACTCATTTTATTTATCTCACTTTATATTTTAAGTATTTTAGAATGTGGAAGTTTGAGTTATGGAAAAGCGCGGTTACTGCGCGTGGGCTTACCGCCGAGGTAAACTCAGCGTTAGCGTAGGGTAAGGGACTTTGTTCCTTATCCGTTATACCAATTCAATGAAAGCCATAGTCGTAGCATCACCACGACGTATACGAGTTCTAGTAATTCTAGTATAACCACCAGCACGATCAACGTACTTAGGAGCTATATCATTTACTAAAGTTTTAGTTGCTTCTTTACTTTGAAGCGACGCGAATACTGCTCTGTGAGCGTTAGAGTCATTCTTAGTAGCAACTGTAATCAGTTTCTCAATATAAGAACGAAGCTCTTTTGCTTTAATAGCAGTAGTTTCAATTTTACCATGTTCAATTAACGAAATACTAAGGTTCTTAAGTAAAGCAGCACGGTGTGCGCTTGTACGACCTAGTTTACGGTATCCATGACGATGTCTCATCTCTAATTCCTCTAATTAAGCTTTACGCTTCTATTTTCTTTTTTAATGCACTAACTACATCATCTGCTAAATCGCCACCAACTTCAAAACCAAACTCTTGAAGTTTTTCAACGATCTCATCATATGATTTTTTACCAAGGTTTTTAACATTTTTTAAGTCATTTATACTCATTAATGCTATTTCACCTACTAGTTTTATGCTTGAGCGGTCAAGACAGTTAAAACTTCTTGCACTCAAACCTAAACTATCAATATTAGTAATTAATTTTTTAAGATCTGGGCTCTCTTCAACTCTCTCAATTGTAGTTGGAGCTTTTACACTAATCTCAGAGTTAAATACTGCTAATTGAGCGTACATAACTTCTAATGAATTTCTAAACGCGTCAATCGGAGAAATTTGACCATCAGTTCTGATGTTCATAATAACTCTTTCAAAGTTAGGATTGTCCTCTACAAGAACATTCTCTATCTTATAAGTCGCACTACGAACAGGAGTGAAATAAGCATCAAGTGCTATATATCCATCTTCTAATTCGTCATAAGTATCTTCACTAGCAACGTAGCCTATCCCTTGTGCAATTTTAATGCTAAAGCTAAGAGTTGAGTCTTCATTTAGTGTAGCAAGAGGAGCATCCGGAGTTACTACTTCTACTTCATCATTTGTAAGATCACTTCCCTTAACAACACAAGGACCAGCAAAGCTATAGTTAATCTCTGCTTCTGTTACTTCATCATTAAGCTTAAAACGAATCTCTTTAAGATTTAAAATAAAGTCTGAAATATCTTCTAGCATACCACGCACCGAGTCGAACTCATGCTTAGCACCCTCGATTTTAATAGCAATTGGTGCATAACCAACTGAACTACTTAATAAAAAACGGCGAAGTGGATGAGCTAAAGAGATAGCATAACCTGTTTCAAACGGGTATGCCATAATGTTAGCTTCATTCTCACTAATCTGTTCTACCTCAAATTCTTGAGGAGCAAGTGGAGTAGTTTTAATTTTCTTCATTCTCTAACGCCTTTTATTAATTATTATTTCGAGTAAAGTTCAACGATTAAACGCTCTTCAACAGGGATAACAACTTCTTCACGCTCAGGTAAACGAGTATAGATACCGAAAACTTTTTCAGCATCAATATCAACCCATGGAGCTATACCAGTTTGATTAGTTAACTCTATTGCACGAACAATTTGAACATTAGTCTTGCTAGACTCACGAACTTCTATTTTCTGACCAACTTTAACACGGTAAGAAGGAATATCAAGTTTTTTACCATCAACTAAGATGTGACCATGAGTAACAAGTTGACGAGCAAAACGACGAGTTGAAGCAAAACCCATACGATAAACAACGTTATCAAGTCTGCTTTCAATTAAAGTAATAAGGTTTGTACCTGTATTACCCTCTCTTCTTTTTGCTTCAACAAATAGTGCACGGAATTGCTTTTCAGAAACACCATACATGAATTTTGCTTTTTGCTTTTCGTTAAGTTGTAAACCATACTCAGAAACTTTCTTACGACGCTGACCATGTTGACCAGGACCATAAGGACGTTTTTCTAATGCAGACTTACCTGCTAAACGACGCTCACCTTTAAGGTTTAGGCTTACACCAAATCTTCTTTCGATTTTTTCTACTGGACCTCTATATCTTGCCATCAGTAATCTCCTTAAACTCTACGACGCTTAGGTGCGCGACAACCATTGTGTGGTAGTGGAGTAACATCTTTCATAAATGTAACACGAATACCTTCAATAGCACCAACAGCTTTCACTGCAGTTTCACGACCTGAACCTGGACCTTGAACTTTAATACCAAGTTCTTTAATTCCATGTACTTGAGCTTTTTCTACTGCATCTTCAACAGCTGCTTGAGCTGCGAACGGAGTAGATTTTTTGCTACCTTTAAAACCAAGACTACCAGCAGAAGACCAAGCAATCATATTGCCCATCTCATCTGTAATAGTTACAAGTGTATTGTTAAATGATGCAGCGATATGAACGATACCACGTGCAATATTTTTCTTTACTACTTTTTTTCTAACAGCTTTTCTTTTTGCCATCTATTAATCCTTACGCTGCGCCGACAGTTTTACGTTTACCCTTACGAGTACGCGCATTTGTCTTAGTTTTTTGACCACGACATGGAAGACCACGACGGTGACGAAGACCACGGTATGAACCTAAATCCATAAGTGACTTAATATCCATTGCAACTTTTTTACGTAAATCACCTTCAACCATATGGTTAGCACGGATCTCTTTTGTAATTGCTGCTACATCGTCTTCGCTTAATTCGAAAACTCTTTTGTTATAGTCTATACCTGTCGCGTCTAAGATTAGACGAGAAGCGTGTAAACCAATACCATAGATGTATGTTAAACCATACTCTATTCTTTTCTTTTTAGGTAAATCAACACCAGAAATACGAGCCATGGTTATCCTTGTCTCTGTTTATGTTTTTTAACTTTGCAGATTACTCTTACAATGCCTTTTCTTTTGACAACTTTACAGTCATCACACATCTTCTTTACTGAAGCTCTTACTTTCATAGAAAGTCCTTATACTATTTATCTCACAAAACCGGAACACGTCCCATTTTTGTTCAGTCACTAAAGCTACACCTCGCGGTGAGAGAACAACCTCATATATAAGCTATAGTTTTTGTTTAGTCATCTTTGCTGCATGTAGGCAAAAGTTTTATCCTGCCAATACTTTTATCTTTTGTATTGTGTACTAAAGATAGAAATACTCTTTTGTTTTTGTTAAAACAGCAAAGTGGACGCGTATTGTATCCAAAAAAATGTAAAAGATTTATTAAGCTAGTTTATTTTATATTAGAAGTATAGTTTTAATCCCATAACACACTGACCCCATACTCTTGATTTAATGTTATGTATTTATTGTAGTAAACTTTTTTTCCATATTTTTTACTCAAAAGTTCAACTTCTATCGCTTCATCTTCAAGCAATCCTCTTACTTCTTTATATGTAAGCCACTTTCCATATCTTGAGAGAGAATTTTGCCAAATTTTAAAATCACATGTAGAACTCTCAGTCAACTCAAACAGCTCTCCGTCTTCTGTTTTCCAGTTGGCATTAGAGCATGCGTATAGTTTTACTTTTTTTCCGCTAACCTCTTTGTCTCTCACTTCAATAAAACCGCTTCCACAGTATGGGCATTTACCTAAAGTCATTAAACACTCTTTTTTTATTGTATCTTATAATAAAAAGATTCTAGTATTTAATAATATGACAAAATGCAATATTTTACAAAGCTATCTAATCCAATGTAAATTGATCGTTATCAAATATCCTTTTTGCTTTCATAAATACTACTAACATATATACAATACCTGTGC
>DAOVJL010000137.1 GCA_030673275.1 Sulfurimonas sp. | reverse complement strand
GAGTGGTTACTCTGCCAGTGAAATAGGTATTATTTTCGCTGCTGCTCCATTGGTGCGTTTTTTAGTTCCGCTAGCCTTTATAAAAGGGTTGAAAATAGATATATTGACCTTTAATATCTCACTCCTTATCATGTGTTTAAGCGCTGTATCTTTTTATTTTTCTTTGGATAATTTTTATAAACTGCTTTTTTCAAATATAGGGCTTGGCGTAGGGCTTAGTCTAGTGCTTCCATATATTGAACTAATCTCTTTGAAGTACCTTGGTAAAGAGAGATATGGAAAAATCAGGCTCTTTGGTTCAGTCGGTTTTATTTTAGTTGCACTGGTCTTGGTAAAGTTTTTAAGTTCTGCTGATGTCGCTCTTATTTATTTATTGGTTCTGACAGTTACGACTGCAGCAACAGCCTTTGTTATAGCGAGAAAAGCAGATGCTCTTTTAGACAAGAGCGAAGATGTCGTTAATGATATAAATATATTTAGTGACTGGAGATTGTGGGCTGGACTGACACTTATGCAGGTAAGTTTTGGTCCGTTTTATAACTTCTTTACAATCTACGAGACAGACCATGGTATCAGTTTGGATATGACGATATACCTTTGGAGCTTTGGTGTTGTAGTTGAGATATTTATGCTCTTTTTTCAAGGAGCACTGCTTCGTAAAAATTTGCTGTTAATACTTCAGTTTACCACTTTTGTAACTGCTATCAGATGGTATCTGCTTTTTTTATTTCCAGAGAATCTAGGAGTGTTATTTTTCACTCAAACTATTCATGCGCTTAGTTTTGCACTTTTTCACTCGGCAGCTATTAGTTATTTATACTATCTTTATAAACATAAATCTTTAGCACAGCAGTTTTTCTCTGGAATTACTTACGGACTTGGAGCATTTATGGGGGCATTGATTGCAGGTTATGTGTATGAACTCTATCCAAAATACCTTTTTTTAAGTGCGGCTTTTTTCGCACTTATGGCATTTTGGTCTCTGTATTTATGGGGTCAAAAATCAAAAATGAAAGTTGCTCTTTGAGTAAAATCTGATTTTTCAACACCTACCGGTGGTTTACTGTCAACATCCCATGAAGCATTGAGTTTTAAAAATAGTGACTTAACTACATGTAGTTTTACTTCAAGTTGACTCGATTGTACATAATCGCTAAACTCATCAATCATAGGTTGATAATATAGTCCACATGTAAATGTTGATTTTTCATTAAAGCCAACAGTGTAAGCAAGGTATGAATTCACTCTTACATTATCTTCTGATGGATCAATAAGAGGGTTTTCATATCTAAGTCCCTCATAAAATCCGCCCAATCCCATATAGCCTTTACCGTTTTCTTCAGAGTTAAAGAGTCTGTATCTAAGTCCGCCACCACCAAGTACTCTAGAGCTTATTTGTTTAAACTCATCACTTTCAAGTTGTGCAAACAGTTCATATCTTAGGTTTTCATCATCTGTTAGTGTATGTATGTATCTGACATGTGAAAAAGCTTTGTCTGTATCTTTTACATCGTTTGATTTGCCATACTCACCTGAGAGTTCACCCCATACTACATAGTCTGTTGCCTCGTCATATGTGACTCTCACAGAAGCTTTATAGTTGTCTTTATCTGTATTTCCTCTTTTTGTCTCAAGACCTGCTTCTATATTTCCTGATAATCCGGCTTTTTCACCTATCTCCACGGGAGTAATAGTAACTAGCGCAAAAAGATATTGTGTTGTTATAATCGCAGTAAGTAGAATTTTTTTCAATTTTTCCCCTTGATTTTCTTAAAATTTTTCAGATTATACAACAGGGAGATTTATATTTAGCTTGCTTTTTGTTTTTTCTATATGTAGAATAATAGTATGATAATCTGATAGATGCTGAGAGTCTATTTTATGCATTATAGGCTTGTATTTTAAATAATTTTTCCAAATTTTATCAGAAGCTTCTGCTCTGCCTTTTTTCATAAGCTCAAAACTGACAGCAGCATTTATAAAGCCCTTTAGAAGTTTTACTTCATCATCATCCTCAAAGCGCCTTGGAAACCAGATTTTTTCTAAACTCTCATGTGCATCGTAAAATTTCTCTTCATTTAGTTCTTGTATAAAGTTGTTTAGAAGTTGTGTGTGTTTTTTAGTCGTCATTTAAAATCATCATATTTTTTCGCCAATAGCCTCTACCGTCCTTAAGCGATATGCAGTGATGCTTGGGAAACTTTTTTTTATACTCTTTTAGCCTGTCAAGTGTCGCTTTGCCTGTATCGCAGTAAAAAACAAATACACTTCCCTCAGGCTCATTTTGTAATTCATAAGGGTTGTAGACTACAGTGTCGGCTTTTTCAATGGGGGATAGAATAGTATCTACTAAAAGAACTTTTATACCATCAGCTTCAAGCTTTTTTTTGTTTTGCAAAAATTCTTTTTGAGTCCATTCGTTTGGGTACTTCATCTAAAACCTCTAATATATCTGAACAATTATATAAAAGAAGCTTTATGTTTGTGCTTAAGCTTTTTTAGACTTAAGCAAAACTATACTTGAGCTAAGAAGCGCACCTAAAAAGACTATTGTGTAGCCGGTTGGCAAATCATAGTAGTATGAAATTATTATAGCTACTATACTAAAAAACCATCCAAAATAAAAACTGGACAGTAGCGGTTTTTTAAGTTCAAGTGAGAGAGCGACAAATGCTGGAGCAATAAGAAGTACAAATACGACTAACACACCGGCTAGCTGAACGGACGATGTAACTGTTAGAGCTAACAAAGAGAAAAACACTAACTCTTTTGTAAAACCTGTTAGTTTTGGATAAATCTTGTAAAGTGCTAAAGCTATAAAAGCATAGATGACAGCACTATTTAAAACATCACTCGGAGGTGTGAAGAGTATATCGCTGGCAAGTAAAGATTTAAAGTGTTCCATCCCCTCTGCAGAGTGCGAAAGAACCATCATTATTCCACTAGCCCCCAGTACATATAAAAGTCCTATAAATGCTTCAAGTTTTATATTTCTTTGTGAAGCGATTGCTATTAAAAGAGCACTTAAAAGAGCAAAGACAAGAGTTAAAAGATAGAAATACTCTTCATGAAAGTAGCCTAGACTTATCGCAGAACCGAGTGCCGCAAATTGTGCTATAGCCAAATCTGTAAAGATTATTCCTCTTTTTAAGATTCCCATACCAAACCAAGAGTGCAACATTACTAAGATGACAACCAGTGCTATAGGAGTTAGCAGAATATCTATCATTTTATTGCACTTGTCAGATAATCAAAAAGTGAAGTTAAGTCCTCTATAGAATCTAATGCTCCAATATCATGAGGCATCAGCACAACTGGTATATCTGCTTTATTTGAGATATATTTAGCAGTCTTAGTTGAGTGATATACGTCATGCAGGATGCAGCAGGGCTTCTCCTTTTTTATAAGTTTTATAAGACCTATAATATGTCTTGATGATGGTGGAATTCCAGGTAAAGGCTCTATTGTAGCTATGCTGATTAATCCATAAGCCTTGTTAAAATAGGCAAGATTATCATGAAACTGGATAACTTCTAGACCTTTTTTACTGAGCATTTTCTCTTTCCATATCTTTATCTTTTTTTCCCACATGTCAGAAAATTTTATATAATTTTTTTCATAAGCTATAGAATTTTCAGAATCCATAGAGGACAGATACCCTTTGATAACATTCGCTAAAATCAGAATATTATTCGGGTCAAGATGAAAGTGAGGATTGCCATCTGGGTGAATATCTCCGCCTGAACGATCAACACTCGCTGGTTTATTTATTAGCTCCACATGATGTGAAAGGTTTAGAAATGTTTTGGTATTTACATTTGTTTTTGGATTTGCAGCTCTTTTAGTAAGTGGTGGTAACCAGCCAATCTCTAGCTGCCCTCCATTCATAATAAGTCCATCTGCACGTCTGACTTTTGATATAAGTGAAGGACGGGGAACTACAAAGTGAGGGTCCCAATTTCCTTTTGCTAGTACTACGGTATTTACATTTTCACCGCCGATACTCTTTGTAAGAGCACCGATGTATGGATAGCTGACTGCAATATTTAGGTTAGCAAAAAGGCTCAGTGGCAAAAGTAGCAGTAAAAGTCTCATAATCTTTCCTAAAACGAGTGAGCGCCATGAGCGCCGATAGCTATGTTTGCTTGAAGCATTATAGTGTCTATTTTTTGTTTTTCGCCATCTTCATTATAGAGTGCTTCATTACGATTGTATTGAAGTCTAAAACGAGCAAATTCACTTGTCTTATACTCTATCATTGCAGAGTATTTATTTAAGTCTGTTGGTTTATTTAGGTTTATACCATTTGCAACTACATCATTTTTGTAGATTGTGTCATATCTGGCACCTATTTTCCAATTTTGGTCAATCCCGTAAATCAGCTGAGTGTATAATCCAGCCTGCTTTTTTGTTAAATTCGGGCTGCTTACAACAGCTCCGGCACCATCAAGATTGTATT